>PMJN01000026.1 GCA_003157445.1 Micrococcales bacterium | reverse complement strand
GCCTCTCTGCCCCTACGGTGCCGGGACATCGCCGAAAACGCCGTTGAGGTCACTCGACTCAGCGCCACACAGGTCAGTACCCCCACGGCCGCCGCGACCGGAGCCACCAGGATGGCCAGAACAGAACGCGACCAGGTGATTACGGTGGCCAGCCCTAGGATCGCGGTGACCACTGCCGGGACACCGACCAGGGACGACATCAACAGACCCAGCACAAGCTCACGCCTTGGAACCGCAAGCGTTGCAAACCGCGCGGGGTCAAGGGTCTCATCGATGCCGTAGGCGATGACCGGGAAGAGCGCCCAGCCGAGGGTGAGTGCGCTGCCTGCGATGACCACCACGTCGCGGGCTTCGTCAGTGGGCACAACGAACCTCAGAGCGACCAGTCCCGACACCAGGACCACGAGAATGCTCAACCCGTACACCCCGCCAAGGACCAGTCCCACCAGCTGTGGGGTGCTACGTCGCAGTCCGTTGCGCAGCAGCTGCCATTTCAGTCTGACGATGAGCGCAACCACGCCAAGCCCTCCCCGACATCGGTCTGTCCGCCGACCAGCTGGACGAAGCGTTCTTCTAGGGACATCCCAGAGCGGACCTGCTCGAGGGTGCCAACGGCGCGAATCTGGCCGCAGGCCACTATGGCGACGCGGTCGCAGAACCGCTGGACCAGGTCCATCACGTGGCTGGACAGGATCACCGTGCCACCGGAAGCCGCATAACCCTCGAGGATCTTGCGGATGGTCGATGTGGAGATCGGGTCGACGCCTTCGAAGGGTTCGTCCAGCACCAACAGCCTGGGGGCATGGATGAGGGCGCACGCCAGCGAGATCTTCTTCGTCATACCTGCCGAGTAGTCAACAACCAGGGTGCCCCCCTCCTGTGCGAGGCCCAGAGCGCCCAACAGCTCATGGGCCCGTTCGACAACCTGCGTGCGGTCCATACCGCGCAGCAGGCCCGAGTAGGAGATGAGTTGCAGCCCGGTCAGGCGGTCGAAGAGCCGAAGCCCATCGGGCAGGATTCCCACCAGCTGTTTCGCGCGGACGGTATCGGACCAGACATCGTGACCCATGATGTGAGCCGTGCCGGCGTCTGGTCGCAGCAGCCCAGTAGCCATAGACAGCGTGGTGGTCTTGCCGGCACCGTTGGGTCCCACGAAGCCGAAGAAAGACCCACGCGGAACCTCAAGATCCAGGCTGTCGACCGCGAGGGTTGACCCGAAGGACTTGGACAGGCCGCGCAAGCTGAGTGCCGCAGAAGTGCCACGTGATGCCATGTCGTGACCGTAGCAATCCCAGCCTCAGATGTATTGAGGCTGGCTCACGTAAAGTCGCGGGGGGCACCATCCGAGAGGTCGCACACCTGCATGCCCTCCGGCCCGAAGGATTTCACCTGGGACAGGTAAAGCTGGCGACCGATGCCGCTCAGGAGGGCATCATGGATCGGGATACAAACCCGTGGTGAGATCCGCTGGGCGAACGCAGTGGTGTCGCGACCGGCCGTCCACGGCGCGTTCAGAGGCAGGGCGAGGATATCGATCTGCCCAGGCTCGACGTCATAGGCATCCCCGGGATGGAACAGGCTCGGCTCCCCATCTGCGCGCAGCACGAGCCCTAGATTGCCGACCCGGGGCATAGCCTCATTGATCAGTGCGTGCATCTGCCCCACAGGTGTGACCTCCAAGCGTCCAAACGTCAGCACCTTTCCGGCGACCGTGGGCTCAGCACCGATCCCCGCCTTCCCCATCGCGGAGACAGCCTGCGGCTCGGCATACAGCATTGCCTGCCGGTTGCTCTCCAGTAACCCCGGAATTCGTAGCAGGTCAAGGTGATCCGCGTGCTGATGGGTCACCAGAATGGCGTCGAGTCTGGTCACGTCCGCGATGTCTGCCGAAAACACGCCGGGGTCGAGCAGAACTCGTTTGCCCCCGGCTTCGACCAGCAGGCACGCATGTCCAAGATGTGTGATCCGCATGCCGGCAACATATAGCCCCAGCTACCTCGACAGCCACCATTGGAGCTGCACTGGGGACAGTGCAGCATCTCACCGCCCCCATGTGCCGATGATGAGATGATGCCCCTGGTGCACGACCTGACCCGTAGCGATGTCCGTTCCGGCGCCCAGATCATTGACACACGGCGCTCCTTGATCGTTGACGCACACGCTTTCTTGGGCGAAGTTGTAGAGACGCACGAATTCAAACCTTCCGCGCGGCATGGACTAAGTTGGGACGAATATGTCTTCCGAACTCTTAAGTGAAGCCTTCGACCGGATCAGCCAGGTCGTTCACTCCGCCCTCCAGGGAACGGGCATCGAGGTGCTCACGTTCCGGATGGATGCGGGGGCGAACACGATGGCTTGGTTGATCTGGCATCTGAGCCGGGTACAGGACGGCCACGTCGCAGAACTTGTGGGCCAGGAGCAAGTGTGGACTGCCGGCGGCTGGTTTGACCGATTCGACCTTCCCTTCGATCGCGAGGCCACCGGGTTCAGGCAGAGCGCAGACGAGGTGGGTGCAGTGCGCGTCGACGCGGAGCTTCTGGCGGGATACTACGACGCGGTCCATGCCCGGACCATCGACTACCTGCACACTCTGACCGAGGCTGACTTCGCCAAGATCGTCGACACGCGGTGGGATCCTCCGGTAACCCTCGGTGTGCGCCTGGTCAGCATCCTTTCGGACGACCTGCAGCATGCGGGCCAGGCCTCTTACGTTCGCGGGCTCGCGATGCGTGCCGGGCTGTAGCCGCTCGATCAGTACCAAGTCTCGATCCGGTGTACCAGTCTGCAGTCAGGCCAGCGACCATCGACACCTCTCCACCTCGGCACCAGGTAAGGAACATGACATGAGCCCGCTAGCCACCGGCAAGGACACCGAGAACAAGCCCCGCCCGGAGGACAGCCGCTCCAGTCGCGGGAGGGTGTCGATCCCCGAGGACTCCGCTCGCAGGGGGCGTGGCGCCTTCCAACGGGAAAAGGATGAGTACGGCGGTGTCAAGGTCGGTCTGGCCTTCTTCGGATGGCTCACGGCCACCGGAACGGCGGTGATGTTGACCGCCTTCGTCGCGGCCGCCGGCACCGCGGTCAGTGTGGTGACCAACATCGACGCCAGCAGCGCCAGGAACCAAGCCACCCAGGACCCCAAAACCGTCAGTATCGTCGGCGGGGTCATCTTGTTCCTGGTGCTGTTCGTGGCTTACTACTGCGGCGGGTACGTCGCCGGGCGGATGGCCCGATTCGATGGGGTCAGGCAGGGTCTGGCCGTGTGGCTGTGGGCCGTGTGCATCGCCGCCTTGGTGGCGGTTCTGGCCGCT
>PMJN01000083.1 GCA_003157445.1 Micrococcales bacterium | reverse complement strand
CGCAGCGATGGTCCGCGTCGCTGCCGGTGAGGTCTGGGACAACGTGGTCCTGCAGGCGGTTGCGGAAAGCTGGTCTGGCATCGAGGCGCTCTCCGGGATCCCGGGCTGCGCGGGTGCGACCCCAATCCAGAACGTCGGGGCCTACGGCCAGGAGGTTGCTCAGAGCATCGCCTCGGTCCGCGTCTGGGACCGTCGAGAGCAACAGGTCCAGATCTTCGCCAATGCTGACTGCCAGTTCACCTACCGTCACTCGCTGTTCAAGGCGGAGCCGCGATACGTCGTCCTCGACGTGGTGTTTCAGCTTCGTCTGACCAAGCTCTCCGGCCCTGTCGACTATGCGGGCCTCGCGCTGGCTCTCGGCGTGAACGCGGGGGAGCGGGTGCCGCTGGCGGACGCGCGGGAGGCCGTGCTGGCGCAGCGACGTCAGCGAGGCATGGTCCTTGATGCCACAGACCATGACACCTGGAGCTGTGGGTCGTTCTTCACCAACCCGATCATGTCTGCCGGCTCATATGCCGCGCTGCAGGATCGCGTTCAGGCCCGAATGGGCTCCGGCGGCGGAGCCGCCCTTCTACCGCGGTTCGAGGCGCCCGGCGGTCAGGTCAAGACTAGTGCGGCCTGGCTGATCGACAAGGCCGGCTTCGGCAAGGGCTACCGCATGCCCGGGCCGGCTGCGCTGTCCACCAAGCACCCCCTCGCGGTGACCAACAGGGGCTCCGCTACGGCCGCCGATATCCTGGGGTTGGCCCGTGAGATCCGCGATGGCGTTCACGATGCCTTCGGAGTGAACTTGGTCAACGAGCCGGTACTGGTCGGCGCCTCTTTGTGAGCGAGGCAGCCTCGTGAGCTCGAGGTCAGTCAGCGAGCCATCTATCGATGCCGGCGAGCATCTGGGTGCGCGCCTGCACGGTTGCTCGCGAGCCTCGGACGGAACCTCTGGCCAGCTCCGCAAGCTCGCCGTCCGAGAGGCCGTGCACTTGGCGTGCGGAGTCATACTGCGCGTTCAGGCGTGAACCGAACAACAGAGGATCATCTGCCCCCAGTGCGATCTGTGCACCGGCTTGAATCAGCTGGCGCAGCGGAACATCCCCGTCCGCCTTGTACACGCCGAGTGCGACGTTGCTGCCCGGGCATACCTCGAGTGTGACGCCGCGGCGCACCACCTCCTCCAGCACCCTCGGGTTCTCGGCGCTGCGGATGCCGTGGCCCAGCCGGTCGGGGCTCAGGGCAGCCAGGGTCTCCCACACGGCGTCGGCGCCCAGCAGTTCCCCTCCGTGGGGCACGGAGGCTAGCCCGGCCCGCCGGGCAATATCGAAGGCAGGGCCGAACTCCTGTGTGGTTCCGCGACGTTCGTCGTTGCTCAGCCCAAAGCCGACCACCTGCCCAGAGCCGTCACCGGCGTGGCGCGCGGCCAGCCGGGCCAGCATCCGCGCGTCCAGTGGGTGCCGGATGCGGTTTGCCGCAACGACGACGGCCACACCGATGGCGACTTCTTGGGAGACTGACCTCGCCTCGTCCAGCACAATCTCCAGGGCAGGGGTGATGCCGCCGACGAACGGGGCATATGACGTGGGGTCAACCTGGATCTCCAACCAGCCTGAACCCTCGGCGGCGTCGTCAACGGCTGCCTCGCGAACGATGCGGCGCATGTCCGACTCGTCCCGGACGCAGGCGCGCGCAGTGTCGTAGAGACGCTGGAACCGGAACCAGCCTCGCTCGTCGGTTGTACTCAGCTTCGGTGGCCAAGACCGCGTCAGCGCCTCAGGCAGCCGAAGGCTGTGTTTGTCCGCCAACGCGACGAGCGTGGCCGGCCGCATGGAACCGGTGAAGTGCAGATGCAGGTGGGCCTTGGGCAGCAGACCTACGGGTCGCAGTATGGAGGTCAGTGTGCCTCGCCGAGCAGTTTCTGGATCCTGGTGATGCCCTCGGACAGGTCGGCGTCACTCAAGGCGTAGGACAGACGCAGATAACCGCTGGGTCCGAACGCCTCACCAGGCACGACAGCCACCTCCGCCTCGTCCAGAATCAAGGACGCGAGCTCAACTGAGGTGGTGCACAATCGGCCGCGGATGGTCTTGCCGAACAGGCCCCTGACCGACGGATAGACGTAGAAGGCTCCGGCCGGGACCGGGCATTCGACACCCTCGATGTCGTTCAGCATCCGCACGATCGTGCGGCGCCGGCGGTCAAAAGCCACCTTCATCTCGTTCACCGCGTCCAACGATCCGGTAAGAGCCGCCACCGCGGCCCGTTGGGAGACGTTGGCCACGTTTGAGGTCGAGTGTGACTGCAAGTTGGTGGCCGCCTTGATGACGTCACGGGGGCCGATCATCCAGCCCACGCGCCATCCCGTCATGGCGTAGGTCTTGGCGACGCCGTTGAGTACGACACACGTGTTAGCAAGCTCGGGCACCTCAACTGGCATAGAGACCGAGCGCACGCCGTCATACGTCAGGTGTTCGTAGATCTCGTCGGTGATGACCCAGATTCCGTTGGCCACGGCCCAGCAGCCGATCTCCCGGATCTGTTCGGGGGAGTAGACCGAGCCTGTGGGGTTGGACGGTGAGCAGAAGAGCAGCGCCTTGGTCTGGGGCGTGCGTGCTGCCTCGAGTTGCGCCACGCTCACGAGGTAACCCTGGTCCTCGCCTGCGAACACCTCGACGACAGTGCCGCCCGCGAGTTTGATTGCCTCGGGATAGGTCGTCCAGTACGGAGACGGGAGTAGCACCTCGTCACCGGGGTCAAGGAGTGCGGCGAACGTGTTGTAGACGGCGTGTTTGCCGCCGTTGGTGACCAGTACCTGCTCAGGGGTTACCTGGTAGTGGCTGTCGCGGAAGGTCTTGGCGACGATCGCCTTCTTCAGGTCGGGTAGGCCGCCCGCCGGCGTGTAGCGGTGGTTGGCCGGATCTTTGGCAGCGGCCACGGCCGCTTCGACGATGTAGTCCGGCGTGGCAAAGTCAGGCTCACCGGCTCCGAAGCCGATGACTGGGCGACCTTCGGCCTTAAGTGCCTTGGCCTTGGCGTCGACGGCAAGGGTGGCTGACTCGGTGATAGATGCGATACGGGCGGAGACACGGGTACGCGGTGCGGTCTCATTCATGGGACCATGTTGGCAGATGCATGGAACTCATGGGCCGTGGGCCGTGGGCCATTGTCCATGGCAGGGGATAGGCGCCGGGGTCAAGTTCGCATTGCGCTGCTGACCTCGCGTATGCTCACCCACTGGGTGGTTGACGATCGCCATGCTCAGGCATGCCCCGACGCCTCCCGGCGATTTCGAGCAGAACCTGTGTGCCAACCCGCACGGTTTTGTTGCATCAACAGCATGAAGGCACGACGGCACATAGGGCAGTGGCTCAATTGGTAGAGCATCGGTCTCCAAAACCGGCGGTTGGGGGTTCGAGTCCCTCCTGCCCTGCGCATTCAGATTAGACAGAGCATTCGATCCGACAACGGTGTCGGTGTGGTGGCTCACGTGTTCTTAGCGCGGGAGTCGGCCAAACGATGGAGAGACGAGGAACTGTGACCATGACGAGTACGACAGGCGCCCGTGGCTCCGGTCGCACACGCCGCGACGCCCCCCAACGGGGCAACCCGGTGGGTCGGTTCTTCGGGGCGATCGTGAGGTTCTTCCAGGCCATCGCGCTGTTCATCCGCCAGATCCTGGACGAGCTCCGCAAGGTCGTACGTCCGACCCGACATGAACTGGTGACTTACACCAGCGTCGTGATCGTTTTCGTTACGGCTGTCATGATGTATGTATGGGGACTGGACCAGCTGATCAACAGGCTTATCGCGTTCTCGTTCGGTAAATAGCACAGCCAACAAGTTCAAGAATCAGAAAGTGGGTTATCAGCGTGTCCGAGCAGTGGACCTCCGAGGTCTCCGCCGATCAACCCGCCGAGGGCGGGCAGGACGTCGACGCGGTCGAAAAGGCTGACGTCGCCGTCGATACTGACGACGCGGCTGTGGAGGTTGCCGAAGCCGACGCTGACGAAGCGGCTGTTGACGTGGACGAGGCGGTTGTTGACCACGACGCAGCTGTTGACCACCACGACACGACTCCTGACGACCAAGACGCTGTTGAGGATGAAGCTGCGTTCCGCGCCAAGCTGCGTGTTCAGGAGGGTGACTGGTTTGTCATCCACTCCTACGCTGGCTACGAGAACCGGGTCAAGGCCAACCTTCAGACCCGCGTGACATCCCTGAACATGGAGCCCTACATCTTTGATGTGCAGGTTCCGATGGAGAGCGTCACCGAGATCAAGAACGGTCAGCGTAAGCAGGTCGACCGTGTTCGGATGCCCGGTTACGTCCTGGTCCGGATGGATCTGACGGACGAGAGCTGGGGGGCTGTGCGCCATACCCCAGGGGTTACGGGCTTCGTGGGTCACACCCATCAGCCTGTCCCGCTTTCGCATGATGAGATCTTCACGATGCTCAACCCGATCTTTGAGACTCCTGGCGACACCTCGGGTGAGGGCGGCCGAGCGAAGGCCAGCGAGACCAATATCGTGGACTTCGAGGTTGGCGAGTCTGTCACCGTCATGGAGGGTCCGTTCGAGACTCTTCCTGCCACCATCTCCGAGATCAACCCCGAGAGTCAGAAGCTCAAGGTGCTGGTCTCGATCTTCGGCCGCGAGACACCGGTCGAACTCTCGTTCAGCCAGGTCGCCAAGATCTGATTGAACGGCGTATGGCTGCCGTCCGACGGCGGCCGCACGTCAGCACCCCAGAGTCACCCGCATCATCCCCAGCAAACAAGGACCCAGATAATGCCTCCCAAGAAGAAGAAGGTCTCCGGCTTCATCAAGCTGCAGATCCAGGCCGGTGCAGCGACTCCGGCTCCGCCCGTGGGCCCTGCCCTCGGTCAGCACGGCGTTAACATCATGGAGTTCGTCAAGGCGTACAACGCCGCGACGGAGTCCCAGCGTGGCAACGTCATCCCGGTGGAGATCACGGTCTACGAAGACCGTTCATTCACCTTCATTACCAAGACGCCCCCGGCAGCCGAGTTGATCAAGAAGGCTGCGGGCGTGCCCAAGGGCTCTGGCGAGCCCCACAAGACGAAGGTCGGTCACCTCAGTGCCGAACAGGTCCGTGAAATCGCCGCCGTGAAGATGGAAGACCTCAACGCCAACTCCATCGATCAGGCAGCCAAGATCATCGCCGGGACCGCTCGGTCGATGGGCGTTACCACCGGCTGACTTCAGCCAATCCGGCATTTCGCGTTGGAGCCTCCTCTGTGGGTGGGGCCGGGCGGTATGCCGATCAGTGGCAGGGCCAGCGCTGGTCCGCTCGACCACGAACTCCGCAGTCCACGAAGTCTGCATGACCGCAGCAAAAGCACCAGGAGCAGAGATGAAGCGCAGTAAGGCATACCGCACCGCCGCCGAGAAGATCGGTACTGACAAGTTCTACACACCCCTTCAGGCCGTCCGGCTAGCCAAGAGCACCAGCAGCACCAAGTACGACCCGACCGTTGAGGTTGCCATGCGCATGGGTATTGACCCGCGCAAGGCCGACCAGATGGTCCGTGGCACCGTCAACCTCCCGCACGGCACCGGCAAGACCGCCAGGGTCCTGGTCTTTGCCACCGGCGAGCGGGCAGAGCAGGCAAAGGCCGCTGGGGCCGACTACGTCGGCTCGGATGACCTGCTGGCCAAGGTAACTGATGGTTGGCTCGACTTTGATGCTGTGGTGGCGACCCCAGATCTCATGGGCAAGGTAGGCCGCTTGGGTAAGGTGCTGGGTCCGCGTGGCCTCATGCCCAACCCGAAGACCGGCACGGTGACCATGGACGTTGCCAAGGCTGTCACCGAGATCAAGGGTGGCAAGATCGAGTTCCGTTCCGATAAGCATGCCAACCTGCACTTCATCATCGGCAAGGCCTCCTTCGACGAGGTCCAGCTCGTGGAGAACTATGGCGCGGCACTGGACGAGATCCGGCGTCTCAAGCCGTCCGCATCCAAGGGTCGGTACATCGAGAGAGCAGTGATGTCCACGACCATGGGGCCCGGCATCCCACTGGAACACACCAAATGGCGCAACCTGATGGACGAGGAAGAGTCGGACTAGTTCTGTCCTGATCCTCTCAACCACCTTGCATGCAGCGAGGCCGCACCGAGTTGTCGGTGCGGCCTCGCTGTCGTTGTGCACGGGCTCGAGGGCCTCGCCCCAGGCTTAGGGCCGATTTTGACTGTGGCTGCCTGGCACGTACGCTAAGTGCCGACCAAAGACCGCCGGTTGTCATCCAGCCCCTTGCAGGATGATCGAAGGTTCCGCAGCATGCGGGCAACCAGCGCAGGATCGTATGTGAACCGCACACGTGTCTGGTGTGCAGTGAGCCCCGCGCCTGCGCCGGGGCTCCTCTTGTTTGTGGCCGCCTTCCCCGGCGTTTCATTTCGGAAGGAGGCCCAGTGGCAAAACCCGAAAAGGCAGCAGTCATCGCCGAGTTGACGGAGAAATTCCGCAACTCGGGTGCGGCCGTGCTCACGGAGTACCGCGGCTTGACCGTGGCGCAGCTGACCATGCTGCGTAGCAACATCCGCGAGCACGCTACCTACGCCGTCGTGAAGAACACGCTCACCGAGATTGCAGCCAAGGAAGCCGGCGTTACGGCTTTTGATGGCCAGCTCTCGGGCCCGTCCGCGATCGCCTTCATCACCGGTGATCCGGTGGGGGCGGCCAAAGGCCTGCGTGACTTCGCCAAGGCAAACCCTCTGCTCGTGATCAAGGCCGGCGTCATGGACGGCAAGGCCTTGTCTCCTGCGGAGATTTCAAAGCTCGCGGACCTCGAGTCCCGCGAGGTTCTCCTGGCCAAGCTGGCCGGCGCCATGAAGGCGTCGCTGAGCAACGCTGTCTACCTCTTCGCCGCTCCTTTGTCACAGACGGCCCGAGTGATCGAGGCCCTGCGGGCCAAGGTCGAGGCAGAGGGTCCCGCCCCGGTTGCACAGGACGCCGTACAGGCGCCTGCCGAAGCCGTCGTCGAGAGCACTGAAGACGTCGCCACGGGTGACGACGAGAGCTGACGCGACCCCTT
>PMJN01000537.1 GCA_003157445.1 Micrococcales bacterium | reverse complement strand
CGTCGGCGCGGCGTACCCCTCATACGGTCCCAACCACGGCTACAACCTGACGATGGCAACCACAGCCGGCCCGCACACGGTCTGCCTGTACGCCATCAACACCGGCCCAGGTGCCAGCAGCGGGCTCGGCTGCCGCACCGTCACCGTGCCCTGACTTCCAGAGGCAAGAGCCGAGGACATCGTCCGGCAGCACGATGATGTATGCCCAAGCCTTACCTGGACAAGGTGCCCGAGCCAGGCCTGTGACGATCAACGGCCCACTGGCAAACCAGCCCGCCGTGACGATAGGTGGCTCTGCTCCCACTACCCAAAGACCTCTGACAAAAGAGTCAAGCCGGTAAGCGGACACGATGGTCTTGGCCGCACAGTTGCGCGTTGAGCTCGTGCGGTGCTCGGTGCTGGGCCAACCCCGGTCTCTGACTGGCACCGGCCAGACGATGCCGGTCCCCTGACCCTGACCGACCCTGGTGCCCGTCGATAGGCCAGCATGGGCCAGTGACGTGCAATCGCCGCCGATACGTGAAGTCGTCCCGCACCTCGACAGGTGTGCTCATGGCCATCGGTGCTGCCCTTCTGTTCGCGGTCAACGGCAATGTCAGCAAAGTTGCACTGCAACAGGGCATCTCTAGCCTCCAGCTTGTCTCCATGCGCAGCGCCGGAACCGCGTTAGTTCTGCTAGGCATCACAGCCCTTCGAGACCCGGCCGCTTTGCGCGTCGGTCGACGTGAGCTTGGTTTCTTGGCGCTCTTCGGGGTCACTGGCATCGCCATGGTCCAATGGCTCTACTTCGTGGCGATCCAACGGATGCCCGTCGGTATCGCTCTGCTCTTCGAGTACACCGCGCCGCTGATGGTGGCGTTATGGGTGAGGTTCGTGCAGAAGGAACCGGTGAAGTCCCGGCTCTGGCTCGGCCTAGCCTGTGCGCTGGCAGGCCTGGCGCTGGTGGCCCAGTTCTGGAAAGGCATGACCCTGGACCCAATCGGCCTGACCAGTGCAATCGGGGCGGGCGCGGCGCTGGCCTGCTACTACCTGATGGGCGAGCACGGCCAACGCGAACGAGACCCGATCTCGTTGATGGGCCTTTCTTTCGGCTTCTCAGCCATCCTGTGGGCCATCGTCTCTCCCTGGCACGAATTCCCCTTCGAACTGCTCACACACTCGGTGGATCTGCCCGGGGCACTGCCCGGAAGTGCACCGCTATGGCTAATGGTCTTGTGGATCATCGTGCTCGGCAGCGTCGCGCCGTTCCTGTTGGTGCTCTTTGCGGTAGCTCGGCTGGGACCGGCCCGGGTGGGCTTGATCGGCATGCTCGAGCCGGTCGGTGCCGGCATCATCGCCTGGGTCCTGCTCGGGGAGTCGCTCAACATAGCCCAGATCGTCGGGACTCTCATCGTCCTGCTGGGGATCGTGCTCGCCGAGACGGCCAGGGCGGCGGCCCCACCCTTGCTCGACGAGCAAGAGGCCCGCTCGCAGCCCACCCAGAGTGCAGTTGCTGTGCCGGAGGGCCTGGCGCCCTAGCTCTGAGTGGCAACTATCGGGCCCCGGTGGGAGTCTTCTTGTGAGCCAGAGCACACTAAGGCCACCAGCACACCCAAGAGAGACCGCACGAACACGGGAGCGCATCTTGCCAACACGCCAAGAAGCCTGGCCCAACGCCACCCTTGTTGGATCGACCTGATGATCAATGATCGCGCAGCCGCCGGGCAGTTCTACTCCAGGCCGTTCGGGCGGGGGGGCCGTGGCGGTCCCCCCGAGGCCGGTGGCTACCTTACGTGCAAGCTGAAAGCCCACCCGGTCGCCGGGTTGGGCGAGTTCGACGCCAGCACCCCGGTCGAGGTTCCCCCCAGATGGGTCACCTACTTCTTGGCGCAGGACTGTGACGTATCAGCTGCCAGGGCGGACGAACTCGGCGCCACTGTCGTCAGCCAGCCTTTCGACACCTCGGCCGGCCGAGTAGCCTGCCTGATCGGCGTACCGGGCGAGGCGTTCTCGCTGCTCGAGGCCCAATCGGAAAAGCGAGAAGGCTCCCATGTGGTTGCGTGACATCGAAGGATTTCTGGCCATCGCTGGACTGCCGGCCATGTTCCTGATCGGGTGGGTCGCGTGCTGGGTGTTCCTTCACCGCGCGCCCCTGTGGGGTTTTGGGGTGGCCTCTGGGTTGAGTGCTGCCGCCATCGTCCTAGCGTGGGCGGTGTCTTCAGGGGGCACTGCACCGGGCACAGGCGGGGAGCAACGGGCCGTCGAGTTCTACGGGTTGTTCTTCAACGGCATCACCGGCCTGCTGTGGGTGGGGGTGTTGGCAATCGCGACCGCCATCATCGAGCTCGTGCGTATGGTCGTACATCGTGGTACCTCAGATGAGGTTCGCGCGAATGAGGCCTCTTTGGCGGCTCATCAGAGCTGACGGGGCACTGTTCGTTGGACCGCGCAGACTCTGGGAGGATGGCCACCATGGTCTCGCTTGCTGACGCATCCCCGCCCATCGCCCTCGGCGCCCTCGATGGCCGCTACCGCACAACTGTGGCACCTCTGGTGGACCACCTCTCTGAGGCCGCACTGAACCGCGAGCGGGTCCGGGTCGAGGTTAAGTGGCTGATCCACCTCACCACGGGCCAGGTCGTCCCAAATGTTCGCGCGCTCAGCGCTGATGAGCAGACGCGCCTGCTCGCCGTCGTCGAGGACTTCGGCCCGAGCGACATCGCCGAGCTTGCTGAGCTCGAGCGAGAAACGGTCCACGACGTCAAGGCCGTCGAGTACTACCTCAAGGGTCGCCTCAGCGCCATGGACAGCGAACACGCAACGGGCCTGCTTGCCATATCCGAGCTGGTTCACTTCGCCTGCACCAGCGAGGACATCAACAACCTCTCGTACGCGCTGATGATCAAGGGAGCCGTCGAACAGGTCTGGCTGCCGCGAGCCACTGCCCTGGTGGACGCGGTCGCCGCTATGGCCCGCGACCTGCGCGACGTCCCGCTCCTGGCGCGCACGCACGGTCAGCCTGCGACACCGACCACCATGGGCAAAGAAATCGCAGTTCTGACCTACCGGCTGCAACGACAGCTCGCCCGGATCGGCCGCGCGGAGTACCTCGGCAAGCTCAACGGCGCAACCGGCACATACGGCGCGCACGTCGCCGCCGTGCCCAACGCCGACTGGCCCGCGATCAGCAAGGCGTTTGTGGAGTCCCTTGGCCTGACCTGGAACCCGTTGACTACGCAGATAGAGAGCCACGACTGGCAGGCAGAGCTCTACAGCGACATCGCCCGATTCAACAGGATCCTGCACAACCTCTGCACCGACTTCTGGACCTACATCTCGATGGGCTACTTCGCCCAGGTTCGCGGCCAGGGCACCGTAGGCTCCTCGACGATGCCGCACAAGGTCAACCCGATTCGCTTCGAGAACGCCGAGGCCAACCTCGAGGTCTCCAGTGCTCTGCTGGACGTGCTCGCCTCGACCCTGGTGCAGTCACGGATGCAGCGGGACCTGACCGACTCGAGTATGCAACGCAACATCGGCACCGCTTTTGGCCACTCGCTGCTGGCAATCGACAACGCCGGCCGGGGCCTGGCTGGACTAGACGCCGTGCCCTCAGCCATGGCCGCCGACCTCGAGGCCAACTGGGAGGTGCTCGGCGAGCCGATCCAGTCCGTGATGCGGGCCCTTGGAGCTCAGGGAGTCGAAGGTATGCAGAACCCTTACGAACGGCTCAAGGAGCTCACCCGTGGCCGCCGCATCAGCGGCGACGACCTGCGCGAGTTCGTCGCCACCCTGGGCCTGCCACTCGACGTCGAGCGCCGCTTCCTTCAGATGACCCCGCAGACCTACGTCGGGCTAGCGCCGCGGCTCGTCGACTACCTCGGCACGACTCATGAGGGCGCCCAACGGCATTGACCCAATGGTCAGCCAACCGGTTCGAGCAGTGCCAACGCGATCTCGCGGGTGGTCATCCTCTGGTAGTCGGCATAGTTGCTGTGATCGGCAATGACCAGAGGCCACAACCTCTCGCGCTCCGCCGAGGTGGCCACGCGCCCGTGCATCCGGGCCCTTGGTTCTCCCTGAAGCCTCACCTCGACCTCGGGGTTGTCCCTCAGGTTGAGAAACCAGGAGGGCGGGCGTAGATCGCCACCACCTGATGCAACGACAACCAAGACCGCACCCTCTTGCAAGGGCGAGGTGAGCATGACCGAGTGGGGCTGGCCACTCTTGCGACCGGTGGTGGTGAGCTCGAGCACCGGCATGTCCATCGCGGTCCACCCCAGGCGTCCGCCAGTGACTGCAAGCACAATGCGATGAATGAGATTCATAGCCTTGAAGCGGAAGTTGCTGCGCATGAGCAAAACCTAGCGTGGGCGTCTCAACTGGCCAAACCACTTGCTCAAACGCCGCGTGGCCGGCTCAGATGGTGACTGGACCGTCGGGCGTATCGAAGGTGACGGCTTTGAGGCACGGGTCGCCTTGCGGGTCGACAAACGTGAAATCGATCACGGTCGAGGTCTGGTCAGCCGGCAGACCAAGCCACTCACAGACCCGTTCAGAGTCGCCCGCTATCTCCAGGCCGCTGATCGTGACGTCGGTGGTAGCCCCGACCGAAGGGTGGACGCTCTTATCTTCCCACTGGATGTAGAACGGGAGCTGCGGGTCGGCGATGAGTCCTTTGACCCCAAGCTGACGCCACTTGAGCTCGACTCCATCGGGGCGGCGCCGATTGCCGACTACTGCCTCCCGCCCCAGTCGCTGCTCAGCCTCGGAGAGGTCATCGACGCAGACAACCCAGCCCAGCCAGCCACCGCCAGCCTCCGAACGGGCGCGAACGGCCTGACCAAACGGTGCCTTGTCGGAGGCCGGGTGGTCAAGGACCGCAACGACCTCGACAAATCGCTCATGGGCCAGCGGAATGATGATGTTGCGTGTTCCGAAGCGGGGGTGGATACCCCCGTTGATCGGTGTCACTCCGAGTTTCTTGGCGAGGCGTTCCGCAGTCGCCGTCAGCCCATCGGGTTCGGCGGCATAAGAGACGTGGTCAACTCGCATACCGTCATCGTGACACTTCGGTACACAGTGTCCTTGACCGGGGTCCCTTCGACCCGCCGGTCAACGCCCATCCCTCACGTGCTGGTCAACACCCTCCTGCGCTGGCGCACCGCCTCATAGATGACCACGGCCGCAGAGGTCGCCACATTCAGGGAGTTCGCCCGCCCTGCCATCGGGATACGGATCCTGTATGTGGCGGCCGCCAGGATCTCCGCGGTCAGACCGTACTTCTCGGCCCCGACCGCGATCGCGATCGGCCCCGTGTAGTCCACATCCGTGTAGTCAAGATCCGTGTCCGGCGTCGTGGCTGCCAGCGCAATGCCATGCTCTGACAGCCACGCTAAGGCCTGCGGTGTTCCCGCCGACGCCACCGGTACCGAGAACACCGTGCCCTTGCTGGCCCGCACCAGGTTGGGGTTGCTCCAGTCGGTGATCGGATCGACTGCCACAACAGCCTCGATACCGGCGGCATCGGCCGTGCGCAACATGGCGCCGAGGTTGCCTGGCTTCTCCACCCCCTGACAGATCAGTGCCAGGGGCGCGGGCCCAACGCTCAGATCGGTACACGAGCGCACCACCGAGTCCACCACGGCCAGGAAACCGTCAGGGCCCTCGCGATAGGCGACCTTCTCGAACGCCACCCGCCCTAGCTGCTGAGTGTCCGAACCCAGGGCCTGCACCCGCTGGACGACATCCTGTTGGCCGATAGGGTCCAGCATGAGCTCCGGACAGTAGTAGACGGTTCGCGGCACGACACCCGCGTCCAGCGCCAGGGACAGCTCGTCATACCCCTCGATGAGGGTGAGTCCGGCTTCCTCGCGCGCTCGACGACGACGCAGAGAGACTAGTGATTTTAGGCGGGCGTTAGCCGGTGAGGTGATGATGAGCTCGGACATGACCCGCCCAGCATGCCATTACGGGGCATGCAGAAGTAGTCAAGGACAACCCTCAATCGAGAAAAGACCTCAGGACCGGGACCAGACCGTCCTGGTCGACATCCAGAGTGACCTCGTCGGCGATGGCCTTGACCTCATCGGGCGAGTTGCCCATCGCGACACTGCGAGCGGCCCAGTGCAGCATCTCGACGTCGTTACGCTGGTCGCCCACGGCGGCGGTCTGCCAGGGCTCGACGGACAACCGACGCCGGACCAGCTCAAGGGCTGAGGCCTTGGAGACCCCCTCAGGGTTGATGTCCAGCCATGCTGTGAATCCGACGGCGTAGTTCACCGAGTGCAGGCCGATCCGCTCAACCAGAGCCAGGAAGTCCTCGGCAGTGCCTGTCGGGCTGCGAAAGGTCACCCGGGTGGCGGGCGAGGCCGAGAGCTCGGCCCAGGGAACAACTCGAACCTCACCGACCAGCTCACCGTCGGGGAACGGCCCGCTCACCTTGAAACCGACACCAATCTCCTCCACCGCGACAACCGCGTCCGGCCAGGACCCGCGCAACATCTCCAGGGCCGGCCCCGGGTCGAAGGTCACTACCTCCAGGATCCGGTAACCACCGGGTTCGTCCGGGTTCAGCTCGAGAGTTACTGCACCGTTCGAACAGACCGCGTAACCACGCGTCAGGCCGAGGTGGGACAGGATCGGCATCGTGGACCCGATGGTGCGGCCGGTCGCGATGACCACGTCCACGCCAGCTTCAGCGACCTCATGCACACCCTGGCGAACCGCCGGCGACATCAAGCCGTTGCGCTGGAGCATCGTGCCATCAAGATCGATAGCGAGCAGCCTTCTGACCATCTGGGTACCCCGTTCAGAGCGTCGGTATCAGGACGTCGATTCCGAGAAAGGGACGCAGCGCGGCAGGCACGACGACCGAGCCATCCAGCTGCTGGTGGTTCTCCAGAATGGCCACCATCCAACGAGTGGTGCCCAGCGTGCCGTTGACGGTGGCGACGTGGCGGGTGGCGTTGCCCTCGGAGTGTGGGTCGCGCTCGCGAGTGTTGAGACGTCGGGCCTGGTAGGTCGTGCAGTTCGACGTCGAGGTGAGCTCGCGGTATCGACCCTGCGTCGGAACCCATGCCTCGCAGTCGAACTTGCGTGCAGCCGGACCTCCGAGGTCGCCGGCCGCCGTGTCGATAATGCGGTATGGCACCTCGATCTTGGCCAGCATCTGCCTTTGGCAGTCGAGTAGCCGCTCGTGCTCAGCCTCAGCCTCCTCGGGGCGGCAGTAGCTGAACATCTCGACTTTCTGGAACTGGTGCACCCGGATGATGCCGCGGGTGTCCTTGCCGTAGGACCCGGCCTCTCGGCGATAGCAGGCGGACCACCCTGCATACCGCTTGGGTCCGCCGGAGAGGTCAAGGATCTCGTCGGCGTGATAGCCCGCAAGTGCCACCTCGGAGGTCCCAGTCAGATAGAGGTCGTCGGCCTCCAGGTGATAAACCTCATCGGCGTGGGAGTCCAGGAACCCTGCTCCGCCCATGATGTCCGCCTTGACCAGCGTTGGGGTGATCATCGGGGTGAACCCCGTCTCGACCGCTTGGGCTACGGCCATGTTGAGCAAGGCCAGTTCAAGACGTGCACCGACACCCTTGAGGAAGTAGAAGCGCGACCCGCCCACTTTGGCGCCGCGTTCCATGTCGAGGGCGTCCAGGCCCTCGGCGATCTCCAGATGGTCTTTGGGCTCAAAGCCCTCTATCGCGAAGTCCCTTGCCGTGCCAACGGTCTGCCGGACTGCGTAGTTGTCCTCGCCTCCGCTGGGGATGCCCTCAATGACAATGTTGGGAACGCGGCGGATCAGCACAGCGAGCTCGCCATCAGCGGCGTCAGCGGCTGCCTGGAGCTCTTTGACCCGCTCAGAGGTGGCTTTGGCTGCTGCCACCAGCGCCGCCTTCTGCTCACCCTTGGCCGCGGCGACCTGCTTGCCAAACGCCTTCTGCTGGGCGCGCAACGACTCGAACTCGGAAATGGACGAGCGTCGTCGTTCGTCCGCCGTGAGAATCGCGTCAACGATCCCTTCGTCCTCGCCGCGGGCACGTTGCGATGCCCGGACGATATCGGGCTGGTCGCGCAGGAGTCTGATGTCGATCACGAGAGCGAGCCTATCTGCGCCGCGTAGCGGTCATCGAACCCGTTCCCGACCGCGCCAATGACCATGACGCCCGCCTCCACTTGGCTATGGGGCCTGCTGTCATCCGCGCACGTCGTGCAGATGATGGGTCAGGTCATGCAGAAAGTACTGGCCGAGTGTCTGGATGGTGATGACCGCGCCACCGCTGCGTCGTCCCGTGCGAGCCCAGTCGCAGCGGAGGCAACATGCTGAGGTTCGCGCTTCACCGCCATTGCCGACGCGTACAACACGCAGGACCCAGCCCAGCACACCGCCGGCCAGAAGGCGGGGTTCGATTAGGTGATGGCGCAGGTCGCCACGATGACGGGCCGTTCTTTTCCGGTAACCTCGCCACGTGACAGACACTGCCGAATGGATCGCCATCGGAGCCATCGCTTTGTTGTTGCTGCTTGCCTGGCTGCTCCGCTCGGCCTCGGGGGAGAGCATCGCTCAGGCAGTCGGCGTCCGCCGTTTCGGAAGGCGACGTCCGCCGCGTGCCCACTTCCGACCCGAGGGTGCAGACAAGTCCCAAACGCCCAGACGAGTTGCCGCGATCATCGTCAACCCGACCAAGTTCAACAACCTCGACGCAGTTCGGGCACAGGTCACCAAGGGCTGCCTGGCTGCCGGCTGGGCTCAGCCACTGTGGGTCGAGACGACCGCGCAG
>PMJN01000064.1 GCA_003157445.1 Micrococcales bacterium | reverse complement strand
CGCCGCGGCACGGAAGCAGGAGCAGAGCTCCGAACGCGATGCGCACCCCCTTACGGTATGTCCTGGACCGCCACGGCGTCCAACAATCGGACATCAGTCCCGCATGCTGGGACCTTCAGAAACCTAGCCGCTGCAGCTGTTTGGGATCACGCTGCCAGTCCTTGGCGACCTTGACGTGCAGGTCCAGATAGATCCGCTGGCCAAGAAGCGCCTCGATCCCCTTGCGTGCCGTGGTGCCGACCTCACGAAGACGTGCTCCGCCCTTGCCGATGATGATGGCCTTCTGGCTGGAGCGTTCGACGAAAACGTTGACCCGCACGTCGAGCATCGGAGAGATCTCCGGACGGCCCGCCCGCGCCAACATCTCCTCGACGACGACGGCCAGGCTGTGCGGCATCTCGTCGTCAAGACCCTCCAGAGCCGCCTCGCGGACCAGCTCGGCGATCATGATGATCTGCGGCTCGTCGGTCAGAACGCCATCGGGATACAACATCGGAGAAAGAGGCAGGTAGGACGCCAGCAACGAGGTGACCTCGCCGACCTGGTCGCCGCGTACCGCCGAACACGGAATGATCGCAGCCCATTCGCCAAGGCGGTCGATGGCGATGAGGTGCTCGGCCAGACGCTGTTTGTCGACCCGATCGCTCTTGGTCGCCAGAGCCACCACCGGAGTGCGCTTGGCGGCCATGAGCTCTGTGAGCTCCCGGGCGATGTACGCATCTCCGGGACCGATCCGCTGGTCGGCGGGCAGACAGAAGCCGATGACGTCGACCTCCAGCAAGGTCTCTCGGACCATGTCGTTAAGGCGCTGACCCAGCAGGGTTCGCGGCTTGTGCAGACCGGGGGTGTCCACCAAGATCAGCTGCCCGCTCTCGGAGGTCACGATCCCCCGGATCGTGTGGCGCGTGGTCTGCGGCTTGCTCGAGGTGATGGCGACCTTCTGGCCAACCATGGCGTTGGTCAGCGTCGACTTGCCGGCGTTGGGTCGGCCCACCAGACAGGCGAAACCGGCCCTGAAGTCTTGGGTCAAGACGCTTCCTCCCGCATACTCTTGCGTTTCTGTGTGTCGGCCAAGCGTCGCACGATCACCGTGTCGATCCGGTGACGACGCCCAGCCATGCGCTCTGCAGTCAGTGAAAGTCCGGCGACCTCACCATGAGAGCCCGGGATCGGAACCAGACCGATGGTCTTTCCGAGCAAACCGCCGACGGTGTCGACCTCGTCATCTTCCAAAGTCACATCGAAGAGCTCAGCCAGGTCGCCGACGTGCATGGTGGCTGGTACCCGGGTCGAGCCGTCGTCGAGCTCTTCGACTCCGGGAGCCTCGCGATCGTACTCATCCTCAATCTCCCCGACGATCTCCTCAAGGATATCCTCGAGGGTGACCAGGCCTGCGGTTCCGCCGTATTCGTCGATGACGACAGCGAAATGGTTCTGGTCCCGCTGCATCTCGCGCAGCAGGTCGTCAATGGGCTTGCTCTCGGGGGTATAGCGCACCGGCCGCATCTGGTGATGCACCGGAAGCTTGGCGGCCTTGGCGTCGCCGTAGACCCGGCGGGCGACGTCTTTGAAGTAGAGCAGCCCGAGCACATCGTCCGGCCCGTCTCCAAGAACCGGGATGCGCGAGAACCCGGATCGCAGGAACAACGACATCGCCTGACGCAGCGTCCTGTCCTGGTCCATGGTCAGCATGTCCGTACGTGGCACCATGACCTCACGGACCACCGTGTCACCAAGCTCAAAGACGGAGTGGATCATCTGGCGTTCCCCCGCCTCGATGAGCAGCGACTCTTCCGCCATGTCGACCAGATCACGCAGCTCGGCCTCAGAGTCGAACGGGCCGTCGCGAAAGCCTCGGCCCGGGGTCACCGCGTTGCCAAGGGTCACGAGCAGTCGTGCCACCGGGCCGAGCACCCGGCGTAGGCGGACCAGAATCGGGGCTGTCAGCAACGAGACCTGGTCAGCATGCTGGCGGCCCAGCGTCCGGGGTGAGACCCCGACTAGGACGAAGGAGACCACTGCCATGACCGAGATGGAGATCAGCAGTGCCAGCCAGAACGCCTTGACCGAGTTGACCACCGCCAGCGTGACCAGTACGGCCGCCGCCGACTCGGCCAAGACTCGTACGAAGGCCGCCGCCGACAGGTGAGCAGCACTGTCAGCCACAATGATGGCCAGTTCCGACGCACCCCGGCGGCCCTCTTCGACGAGCTCAGCAGCGCGGTGACGGGAAAGACGCGACTGGGCGGACTCCGCGGCAGCCATCACGAAGGCGACCACTATGGCGGCGAACGCTGCGATGATGAGCTTGATGACCATGACTGTCCAGTAAGTCCGCGAACGAAGTCAGCGACCCACGCGGCGGCCGCGGCCGGCGAGAAAGGTCAGGAGCAGGGTGCGCTGGAGCTCGAACATCTCGCGCTCTGCCTCTGGTTCATCATGATCGTAGCCAAGCAGGTGCAAGATGCCGTGGGTCAGCAGGAGCAGCAACTCTTCCTCGGTCGCATGACCTGCCCCCACCGCCTGGCGCGCGGCCACCGACGGGCACATCACGATGTCCCCCAGAACTCCCTCGGCGGGTTCCTGCTCTTCCCTGCCCGGACGAAGCTCATCCATCGGGAAGCTCATGACATCGGTGGGACCCGGCAGGTCCATCCACTGCACGTGCAGGACTTCCATCGCCATCTCGTCGACGAGCTTGATGCACAGATCGGCCTGCGGGTGGACCCTCATCTCCCCCATGACGTACTTCGCGCACGAGACAAGCTCCATCTCATCCATGGAGAAGTCGGTTTCGTTAAGAACATCAACGCTCATGCCCTCACCGCCTAGTCCGCGCCGACGCCGTCTGCGACCCCACGCTCACATCTGGCCTGCTGGTCAGCTGATCCCAGCGCCCATAGGCCTCAACGATGGATCCGACCAGGGCATGACGCACCACATCGTGGGAGCCCAGCTCGGCGAAGTGCACGTCATCGACGCCCGAAAGGATCTCCTGGACCACCTTCAATCCGGACGGCGTCCCTGACGGCAGGTCAATCTGGGTCACATCGCCGGTGACGACCATCTTGGAGCCAAAGCCCAGCCGGGTCAGGAACATCTTCATCTGCTCCGGTGAGGTGTTCTGCGCCTCATCCAGGATGATGAAGGCGTCGTTGAGGGTGCGGCCTCGCATGTAGCCCAGCGGAGCAACCTCGATGGTGGCCGAAGCCAGCAGTCTGGGGATCGACTCTGAGTCGACCATGTCATGCAGTGCGTCATACAACGGCCGCAAGTACGGATCGATCTTGTCGCTGAGCGTGCCCGGCAGGAAACCGAGCCGTTCGCCGGCCTCGACCGCCGGACGGGTAAGGATGATCCGGCTGACCTGCTTGGTCTGCAGTGAGGCGACCGCCTTGGCCATCGCCAGGTAGGTCTTGCCGGTGCCAGCAGGTCCGATGCCGAAGACGATCGTGTTCTTGTCGATCGCGTCAACGTAATGCTTCTGACCCAGGGTCTTGGGCCGGATCGTGCGACCGCGGTTGGACAGGATGTTCATGGTGAGAACGTCCGCGGGGCGCTCCTTGGTGTGAGCCCGCAGCATCGAGACCGAACGCTCGACCGCATCACGATTCAGCGACTGCCCGGTGCCCAGGACGATCAGAAGCTCATCGATCGTGCGCTCAAGCAAGGCTACGTCGGGTCCGGCACCCGAGACGTGGAACTCGTTGCCTCGAACGAGC
>PMJN01000072.1:189-6564 GCA_003157445.1 Micrococcales bacterium | reverse complement strand
GTGGGCGCAGCAGTGGGCGCAGCACTGCGGGCGCTGCCGGCTCTCGTGGATGCGGTCTGCAAAGCTGAGGTCTTGAGACTGGATTCCGTCTGACCCGAGTTCTTCATGAGTGCGGCCGCAGCCAGGCCGCCACCCGCGAGAAGTAGCACGGCGATGAGCGAGCCAATGAGCACGTCGCGGCGCCGCGCTGTGGAGTCTTTGCGTGGGGTCGTGGCGGCTCGGCCAACCTCCGGCCCGCCTACGGCAACCGCAGCAGGCGAGATGGCCACAGAACCAATGGCCATCTCGGTCAGCTGGGTGTGCACGGAAGGCTCGGGTTCGGGAGGTTCGTGGAGGGCTTCGGCGGCCGGCAGGCCTGCCAACTCGGGCACGAGCGCGTCCAGGAGCGTGGCGACCTGGCTTGCTGACTGTGGGCGGGAGGCCGCGTGCTTGCCCAGGAGCCAGGAGATAAGGTCCCACAACGCGTCGGGTACCCCTGGCGGCCGGCCGGGTAAGCGTTCCGCGTGATTGCGCAGAACCGCAAGAGTCGAGCCGCCGGCAAAAGGGGTTACGCCGCAGACAAGCTCGTACAGCATGATTCCCAGCGCGTACAGGTCCGTGGAAGGCGTCGGCTCCTTGCCGTCGATGAGTTCCGGGGCGATGTACTGAGGCGTACCCAGAAGCATGGTGCCTCGCCCGCCTGGGCCTTCCTGCTGGACATACTTGGCGATGCCGAAATCCGAAAGACGTGGTCGAGCGGGATTCGATGCGGAATCGACCAAGACGTTCTCGGGCTTAACGTCCCGGTGGATGACACCAGCGGCATGGACCGCGGACAAGCCCGCGGCGATGCCAGCACCGAGTTCGGCCACGTTTGCGGGTGGCAGCGTCCCCGGACCAGACAACATCGCGCGCAGGTCACCGCCGTCGACAAAGTCCATGACGATGGCGATCGTGTCACCCTCGACGACTAGGTCACGCATGCTCACCACGTTCGGATGCTTGATGCTGGTAAGGATGGAACGTTCCTGAAGGAACCGTTGAACCACGTTCTGGTCGTCGATCAACTCCGGACGAAGCAACTTGAACGCCAGTGGATGGCCATCTCGGTCTCGGCCCCGCCACACTTGTCCCATGGCGCCGCGACCGATGACGACCTCGAGTATGTATGAGCTCCCGAGAGTGCGTTCAGTGGTCATGTGAGCCTCCCCGTTCTCTTCCACCATTCAACGTTTCGCACTTAAGCGTTGGGCACAGGCGGGCGGTTGAACTGACTGGCTGACGGCCAGGTCCTCTCAACCCAACGCGGCCAATTGAATTACGCCAGCTCAAAGCGCTTCCGACTCGGACCAACTCATCCTGCCTCTGAGACCCCCATCTCATTGAGCCGCGTTGTCTGACAACCGCCCGAAGCTGCTCGGATCGTGACCGGCACGCTTTGAGGAAGTATGGACCTGAACGGGGGAAGTGCCAATAGGTCGACACGCTGACCTTTGGCATCGCGAGTCCGCGTGGCTACCCCTTGTGGCCAAGGCCACTTCCTGGCAACGCTGAGCCTTGGGCCCCCTGGTACGCAATGCGATTCTCAGCGCTCAGTTCGCCCGCTGCCGCAACCAACCCAGCCTCTCACCTTCTGCATTGCCGCTCTGTTCCTTCAATCCATCGAGGCGATCTCCCAAGCAGCAGACGCCCCTCTAGCCAGCCCTGGCCGTCCAGGACGCCAGACCGTTACCTAGAGCCGATCGTGCCACGGGCACCGATGCTTGGCTCTCATTAGAAGCGCGAAGCAGTCGTCCATCATCGACGGAGCAGTCAACCAGCACGATCGCAACGATGCTGATATCGCAGGACACCTGCAGAGTCCGGCAGGCAAGCGACACGAGGCAGCCACGGGTGTGCCCTTGAGAAGATNNGAGGTGCTGACATACCTGCAGATGCTCTCTCCCGATGACCTTCGTCCAGCCCTTAGGCCACTGGTCGTGCT
This sequence comes from Micrococcales bacterium, assembly GCA_003157445.1. GTDB lineage: Bacteria > Actinomycetota > Actinomycetes > Actinomycetales > Dermatophilaceae > UBA4719. The sequence continues at coordinate 4,601 of PMJN01000072.1, read as the reverse complement.
CGAGGTCCAGGAGCTCGAGCACGACTCGCCCCTGGTCCGTGACACAACCCTCAGCGTCGGTCGTGCCCATCAATGGCCCAGTTTGTCGTGGGATGACCAGCAATGGCAGACCTACCTGAGACGAGAGCACCTCAGGCACTGGGTGGCCCGCATCAAGGGCCTACCAGCGGGGTTACTTACCCTGCACGTGCCACCGAGCGGAGATGTCGAGGTAGATACCTTCGGGCTGCTACCCGAGCACATCGGCCAGGGCATCGGGGGTCACTTCCTGACTGTCGGTGTCCGCCTGGCTTGGACGATAACTCCTCAGGTGTCACGAGTATGGCTCCACACCTCCAGCCGGGACCACAGCCACGCTCTGACCAACTACGAAGGTCGTGGGTTCCGTCGCTGCGAGCTGGAGGCCCCCTGATGGGTCAGCCCTGACTTGGATGACCCAGTCGGACACCGCCGAGAGCGGGCGTCGTTCTCGGGTAACCATATGGTTGGAGTTCCGGCCAAGCGCGCTGCCCGGGGTGTGGCCGGCCTGGTTGCCCGGGTGTTACATGGACGGTGCTCCCATCATCGCGTCGGTCCAGGAGTCGAGCAGTGCTGGGACCGGCTCGTACCCGTCTACGAAGCTGAACGACCTTGTCCCACAGGATTCAGTAGCGCGGCGCGCATCCGCAGCGGGGCAGCATATGAAGCCCCACCAGTGAGAGAGAGTCTGGTTATGGACCAGCGCTACAACGAAGAGCTGCGTACCCTGCGGGCCGACGAGCTGGCACCGTACCTGACTGCACGCTCGGGCCTGCCCGGACCCAGAGCTAATCTCACGCTCGCCGACGCATTTGCAGCCATCGCAGACCGCGCAACTATTCTTCTCTTTGCCGCAGCCGACGATGAGTATCTGCGGTTCTGCGGTACAGAAGCGGTCGGCCGTCTCATCGCTGAAGGCCCTGATGACGCGTCGTTTTCCGAACTGATACGTCAAAGAGCGGGCGACGATTTGTGGCGGGTGCGCGAAGGTGCCGCCCGAGCCCTACAGATCGTCGGCGATTTCGACCGTTCACGCTTGCGGACAATCGTGGCCGAATGGATCGGCGACCCGAACCCCTATGTGCGCCGCGCTGCCGTGGCAGCGATCTGCGAGCCGCGGTTGCTGACCGACCCGTCCACTCGGAGGGCCGCGGTCCAAGCCTGCCGCACGGCCTCCGAGTCGATCACCACGCTTCCCGCGACGCAACGCAACGCCCCGGACGTACGGAATCTGCGTCAGGCACTTGGCTACTGCTGGAGCGTCGCGATCGCCGCTAACTCGGATGAGGGAATGCCTGCCTTCGAACGGCTGCAGTCCGTCGACGATCCCGACATCCGGTGGATCGTCTCGTCAAACCTCAAGAAGTCTCGGCTTCGCCGCCACCTTAAGCAGTAGCCGCGCTCAGGGCAGAGGCTGCTGGCAGCAGGATGTCTTAGGCAACGTCCATCGACGTCAACTCAACCTGGGTAGCTCTTGGCAACCTTCGCAATCAGTTGCTGTGGATCCGCACGGGATCGATCAGGACCAGCGAGCGGCGCTGCCAACCATCACCGCGTCGTACTCCGCCCAGTTGTCATGTCTACCGCCGGCCGCCGTGAAGGCCTCACGCAGCAGAAGTCGTAACCGCTAATACCGATCTGGGCGTGTGGGTCATCTGGCCCTATGAGCTGGGCGTAGCCCTCCACAGCCGCCCACGCGCACCCGGACCGAAACGTGGCGGTCAGCTTTGGCCGCACGCGCAGGTTGGCCAGCTTGACCCATCCGTAGGTCACAAACCCCAGAACCCGCTGGTCGACCAATGGATGCGTCATCACCCCGACATTGACCACCGAGGACGAAATGGTGCAGTCGCCTCGCAACGTCGAAATGACGGCATGGCCCCTTTCCTTCGCGCCCAGTTGCGCCGCGTCATCCAGGGTCGTCATCTGCCCACCATTCGCAAGGTCGCGGGGGTCAGGAACCCGGGGGCGTCACCTGACGCCAGTTAGCGACCGGCGGCACGAACATGCCCGCCGGCCCCTGGCCGAACAGCCACAGGAGGTTGCCAGTCATCGTGCGCATCAAGGTGCTGGGGCACTTCTTCACAGAAGCTGGGCACGGTGCCAGTGTCCCGACCCAGATGTTGTCACCGCTGTCGAAGACACCGGCATTGCTGGTCGGGTCGGTGTAGTAGGTCATGTCTGAGTAGGTGACGTTGCCCCACGTGCCTTGGTTGGTATAGGCATCTGAGAGCGATATCGGGGAATGGGCGAGTACCTGAAGATTGGCGGGTATGGGTCCGGACGGATCAATATGATCGATGTCGGAGTTGATCACCGCTGGTATCGACTGACCTTTGGTCAACGACGTGCCCTTGAAGATCCACGCCGAGGCATCCCAAACCACCAGGGGTGCGCTAGGTGCGCCAGGCTCGAGGAAGCCGCTGTAGATCTGGCCGACAAAGCTGCTGGCATCCCAGCTGGCCGGAGGAGAGTTCCACGTGTTGCCGGTAACCTCCATGGGGTCTCCGCGGCCATTCAACGGGTCTTCGGAGGCATTCCGGTAGTCCACTTCTTCGCGAACCGGTCCGAGCGATGAAGGCTGCAGGCGCGCATGGCGCACGAGCGTGGCCGCGCCAAGAAAGGCCATGTTCACCCCAGCGTGCAGGGCGCTGAGCGCCGCCAGGCGTTCGCTGTTGGTCCAGAGCTCGTCATGGTCAAGGCCCACCAGGGCGCGATGGCTAAGCAGTGTCGAAGGGTGCTGCGAGAGGCACACATCGGTGCAGTAGGTCACGTCCAGACCATGCTCTTCCATGAAATGGACCAGTGGGTATTCATTGTCCATGAAGTCTGTAAGAGTGTTGGCGTCGGAGGGCCGGTCGAACGAGACCACGCGTGCCCGATTACAGACGGGGTATGAACCCGAGCTCAGGATGCAGGGACCCTTGCCCTGGTAGAAGGAGTACCCGCCGAAGGTGTTCCACCCTTCCAACACCAGTGACCGATTCATCACGAAATAGGTCGCCTTGCTGTTCGGATCCCAGATCGTTAGGAGCACATTGCTCTGCACATTGCCCGCTCCGACCAGCTTAAGAAGGTAGTCGCCAGGCGCGAAGTCCTTGGTCACGACCATCGACAGCGAACGTGCCCAGTTGGCGCAACTGACCATGTTCGTCGCTGGCGTGAGCGCGCATGCGGGTTGGGCACGTCCAGGGATCACGACCGAGCTCCAGATCTGGCGGGCGCCGAGCCCTTGATACCAGCCCAAGCGGTAGGCGACGACCTTGAAGCTCGGGGCGTCGGTGGATACGTGCAAGCCCACGGTGTCTCCCACCGCTGCATAGGTCGTGTCGGCGAACCCCTCGATGACACCGCGACCCTGATGGCTGATCCGCCATGACGCGGTACCTGGCAGCTTGTTCTCCGCCACGATCGCGCTCGACTCGACTCCGTTTGGGCCGAGCGAGGTTCTGGCGGGGGTCTGACCCGCTGGCACGACCGTTGATCCCGAAGCAGGCTGACTGCCGCTGGCAGCTTTGGAAGGCTGGCCGGGGGTACACGATGCTGTCACTGCCAGGAGCATCAACACCGTGAGGAGCACGCCGGCGTATCGCCTGGGCGTCCTGCTCGCGATGGCGGGAGGGTGTCGTGACCAGGCGCTCATCGACAGGGACTATACAGACTTCGAACTTCAGCCGTAAACACCCGCACTGACCCATCGCGGGGTGCGTGCGGCTGGCGTGGATGGCTTCGGTGAAGTCCTCATCGCCAACCCCGAGAGGGTAGTGACCATTTCGAATCCCTCGGCTGCTGCACACCTACCCACGCCCGGAGGCTGCCACCGCACAGCGCGACAGCCAGAGCGGCCATACCCGCGGCAAAACTGTTCTGCTCCGGGGATAAACATCGCCCCTGCCGTGGACCGGAACCAGGTCCATGATCTGCGAAGGGGATCAGCAGCGAAGCCAGTCAGCGCAGGTCCAGCCGGCTGGACGACCGCCGGAAACATCGTCGTCCGGTTTGCCTGTCGCTAGTCCACTAAAGTCAATACACCCACGCCAGCCGCACATCAGGGGGTGTTTGGGCCTGTCCCGACGATGGTCAGTCCGGCCTCCAGTAGAAGCGGAGCGCGGTCCAGAAAGGGCGCCACGTCAGTGCGCCCAGCGCCCTGAATCCATTCGGTGAGCACAGCCATGACGGCGCCCGCCGCGACCCGCAGCTCGAAGTCTCTGGGTCGCGCCCGCTCGGGGTCGCAAACACCTGACAGAGCACCGTCTGGTTCTCTTGGAGGAAGCCCCAAAGCCTGGCACGCAAGGCAGGCACTTCCAGCATGAGGCGGCCCCTGGTCAAGAACATCGTGGGGTCCTGCTTACCCAGCTCGCCCAGGGTTTCGCAGGCCGCACGCCGCTGACCCC
>PMJN01000072.1:0-175 GCA_003157445.1 Micrococcales bacterium | reverse complement strand
AGCGGGCAGCCCCCGCGAAGCCCGGATCACATCAACGATTCCGCCCATGATCTCGGTCAGCCCGAAGTCCTTGGGGGTGAACACGGCCGCGACCCCCATCGCGCGCAACGCCCTGGCGTCACTGTCGGGGATGATGCCTCCGACAATGACGGGCACCTCGCCGGCGCCGGCTGCC
>PMJN01000421.1 GCA_003157445.1 Micrococcales bacterium | reverse complement strand
TCGGGCGGCCAGGGCTGCCTCGAAATCCGCCAGCCAGGCGTCGACGCGGGCCTGCGGCAGTGACTGCGGAGTCTGTGTCTCAGGGCGGTCAAGGGTCTGGGTCATGTGAGTCCTCCGTTGTTGGGTGTGACCCAGGGCACACCAGACGGGTATGGTGCGGCAAGGGTTGCAGCGGGTTGCACGACGCCAAGGTCGCGTAGTGCCCTTGCACACGCTCGAATGAGCCTTGGCACTGGTCATGGCCCGTGTCGATCCTCAGAAGGCCTCAACGACGAGAGCTGGTGATCGTGGGCGACTTCAGCGCGATCCGGCCGGGCACCGACCTGTCCAAGCATGCGCGCGACCTCTTGCGCATGCACGAGGCGATCATCGGAGGCAGCCGTTCACCGATGCGGCCCCGGGATCTGGTCGCACGGTCCTGGACACGCGTCCTGAAGCTGGGGCTCGACCCGGGCGGGATGAACACTCGCGAACCCCTGGGGATGGACGAGGTGGAGCGCCACCGCGATGAGTCACCGCTCAGCCTCGTCATCGATGAGCTGAAGCAGGTCGTCTCCTCGGTCGCCGACGCCTCCCACCTGCTCATGGTGGTCACCAACGCCGACGGGATCCTCTTATGGCGGGAGGGGTCATCCTCGGTCCGGCGTCGAGCCGACACCCTCGGTCTCAGTGAGGGCGCGTTGTGGACCGAGTCGATGGTCGGGACCAACGCGATCGGCACCGCCCTTGCCGAAGCCGCCCCCGTCCAGTTGTTCTCTGCCGAGCACTTCGAGCAGAGCCAACACCCTTGGTACTGCATCGCGTCACCGATCCACGATCCCCGTACCGGCCAACTGCTTGGCATCGTCGATGTCAGCGGCCCCGCGCTCACCTATCACCCTGCCCTCAGTGCCCTGGTCGATACGGGCGTCCGTCTTGCCGAGGTGCAGCTCTGGCGCCACCACGAGGACCGGCTCGAACGGCTTCGCCGAACGGCCGCTCCCCTGCTCGCAACCTTGAGCGGACCGATGCTGCTGGTCGACGAGAACGGGTGGGTCGCGCACAGCTGCGGCATCGCCGTTCGCGAGCGGATCGCCGCGCCTCGCGCCGACCGTGCCCTCATTGTCCCGGGGCTTGGCCTGTGTCTTCCGCAGCTCCTCGCGCATGGGTGGCTCGTCCGTCCGTCGGGAACGGATCGGTCGGTCAGCGCAGAGCTTGACCTCACCCATGTGCCCACCCTTGAAGTAAGCGCTGGGGGAGAACCGTGGCGCAGCACGCTGACCACCCGACATGCCGAGATCCTGCTCCTTCTGCACGTGGCCGGAACCGCCGGACTGAATGCCGAGCAATTGAGCCGTAGCCTCTACGGCGATATATCCCATGTGGTCACCACACGTGCGGAGGTATCACGACTGCGTCGCGCCTTGGGCGCACTCGTGCAGACCCAGCCCTATCGCCTGGAAAGTGGGGTCCAGATGACCGTCGTACTCGGCCTCACCAACGACGCCGCCGATTGCGCCTTCCTGCGCTCATCCAACAGTCCCGGTGTGCGTTCCCTTGCCGGCGCTTCGAAAGCGTACTGACAAGTGAAGGTTGTCTTCAGTGGGACCAAACGCCGGTGGATACCCACCTGCCACCTCACCCACTGCGCGCAGTCCGTCCGGGTTCGCCCCTTTCAACACGCGCAGAACGGTCCCCGAGCGCAGGGGCTATCAGCCGTTGCGCCCTGGTGAGTGTTGGTAGGTGATAGTCGACTTGAGAGAGTGGGCTTTCGTGAACGGGGTGGATGCGGTCACCGTGTACCGGTGGTTGCGAGAAGGGAAGCTCCCTGTCGTGGCGACCTGTGTTGGTGGCCTGATTCTCATCGACCAACCCGGGTCGCCGTGTGTGCTGGGGTGAGCGTCGTATACGGATGTGTGTCGCGTGCTGAGCAGTGCCAGGACCTTGAACGGTAGGTAGCACGAGGAACCACATGGGCCACAACTGGCGACCTCTGCGTGGACCTTGCCCACGTTTCGTGGACACGGGTTAGACGGCTCTTTGAGAGTCCGCGATCTGGCGTGAGGGTTGCAGTTCGAAGGCCACGGGGCTGCTCTGGCCGATCGAGGCGGCGACGGCGGTTGTAGCGGTCCTCGATCTATGGCTTGCGACGCTCCCGCTGGACCCGTTGAAGGAGATCGTTCAGGGCTCCTGCCATCCGTTGCCCCGAGCCTGTCGGGTATCGACCAGTCAAACGTGACAACCGCAAGCCCGCGTGCTCTGGCACGGGACACCCCGACGATGGCGATCGGAATTGGGGATGTCTTTCTCACCCCGGTCTCGGGCCTTGGGAATGAAGAGCCGGGGCACGACGCACCTGCTTCCCGATCCGGTTGGCCGGATCCTATCCCGCCATTCGAGATGAATTCCTACTTGGTTGAAAGGCATTGGTGGGTGCTATAAGTTCTAGGCAGGTCACGAGTTCCAGTTGAAAGCCCCGGCTTACTGGACAGCAACCCTCCTGCTCGCGGTGGGGTGCTCCGGGTGACGACCAGGTGTCCGACCGATTGGTTGGCGCAAGCGCGGGGCTCGATGAGTCTCACTATTAGGGACGGGTACTTATGTTGCTCCCCTTAAACGATTCGAAGACCACCTCCCGATCGATGAACCGGCTTTATGGCCGACGGCACGTGGACCTAGCGCGTGTTTCCAGCGCGCTCTGTTGCTGCTGATCGCTCCCGCGGTATTGCGCGGTTGATGCGCTCAGGGCCGGGCACGTTCGCTCGCCCCTGAGAGCAACCTCTGGCAACGGTTCACATCAGTTCGCTCCGTCGCCTCCGTCCTACGGGACACTCACACCAAACCTTGTTCGGACCATCCAGCCGTGCGCTGGTGCTCCGATGACTGCCCCTGTCCGGTAAAGGATCCTTCCTTGGCTCTCATCGCCACAATCTCCAGCAGCCCTTCGCCGGCATCGCGCACCGAGTGTGTTCTTTGCGACATCACCAACACTCTGGTTCAACACGGTCATGTCGTGCTGCCCCTGGTATTGCGGGATCTGCCAACTCGGGCCCTGTCGCTGGGCGACACCGCCGATCCGGACATCGACGCGGCGGTCCGGCTCATCGCGCCCGTAGACGCCGTTGTCCTCACCACGGCTGTCTACAAGGCGCCCTATACCGGTCTATTGAAGGGGT
>PMJN01000289.1 GCA_003157445.1 Micrococcales bacterium | reverse complement strand
CCGAAGGACTGTGGCAACCACGTCAGAGGCGGAGGCACCGGTGGACAGCAATGTCTCGCCGACTCGCATAGCAAGGTCGATGACTCCCCGCGCTGTGCGCTGGTCAACCCCGTCAGCTCCGGACCACAGGGAGTGGATGCCCGTGGGCGGGCCGCTGTCCCGCACTGCGTGCCCAGCTCGCTCACGCAGCGACCTGCCTGCCACCCGGGACGATCTCGGCGGACGGGGGGTCGGGGTGATCACTGACACGAGGCAACTCTCTCAGAGCGGTGGCGCTTGGCCGAATGCGCCGTGGCACGATGTGGGGGTGAGCGAAGAACAGCACCAAGCAGAGCACCGCGGGCGCCCCAGCAATGACGAGTTCCGGGCTTTCATCGCTGCCAACTGGGCGCCCCGACCCACCGACAAGCCTGCCCGGGCAGAGGCCGCGTCATATGCCGCGGCGCGCCGAGCTGCGGTGTCGGCCGCCTTCCCAGGTGAACGGCTCGTCATACCGGCTGGCGGTCTGAAGGTGCGCAGCAACGACTGCGACTACATCTTCCGGCCCCATAGTGCCTTCGCCCACCTGACCGGCTTGGGCAGCGATCGGGAGCCAGACGCTGTGCTGGTGCTCGAGCCGCGCCAGGACGGCGCCCACGAGTCGATCCTGTACTTCCGTCCGGCGGCCGGCCGCGACACCGAGGAGTTCTTCGGAGACTCCAGGTACGGCGAGTTCTGGGTCGGGCCACGCCCGGGCCTGGCCGACATCGAGACCGAGCTGGCCCTGTCTGCGCGCCACATCGACGAGCTCGCAGAGAACATGGGCAAAGACGTCGGCACCACCGCGGTCCGCATCGTTCGCGATGCGGACCGGGACCTGACCGCTGCAGTTGACACCATCCGAGAAGGCGCCGCCCACCAAGGCGACGAGTCCGCGGACGTCCAGGAGAGCGACGAAGAACTCGCGCACTTCCTGTCCACGTTGCGAATGGTCAAGGACCCGTGGGAAATCGGGCAGATGCGGGATGCCATCGAGGCGACAGCCAACGGCTTTGACGCCGTCGTCGCAGACCTGCCGGAGGCCCTGCGTCGCGGCCGCGGCGAACGCTGGGTCGAGGGTGTCTTCGGTCTGCACGCGCGCCACCAGGGCAACGGCATCGGATATGACTCGATCTGTGCCGCCGGAGACCACGCCAACACACTGCACTGGATCAAGAACACCGGTGAGATTACCGGCGGCGACCTGCTGCTGCTCGACGCGGGGGTCGAGGTGGACTCACTGTTCACTGCCGACATCACCCGTACCCTGCCGGCCAGCGGCCGCTTCAGCGACGCGCAGCGAAAGGTCTACGACGCCGTCTACGCCGCCCAGGAAGCCGGGATTGCCGCGGTCAGGCCGGGCGCGAAGTTCTCCGACGTCCACGATGCCGCGATCCGGGTCATTGCCGAGCACCTGTACGCCTGGGGTCTTCTTCCCGAGGGCATCGACGTCGAAGCCACTCTGGACAAGGAACACGGACACTTCCACCGCCGCTGGATGGTCCACGGCACCAGCCACCACCTGGGTATGGACGTGCACGACTGCGCGCTTGCCAGTCGCCAGGAGTACATGGGCGCCGAGCTGACACCCGGCATGATCCTCACCGTCGAGCCCGGGCTCTACTTCAAGGCCGATGACCTCTTGGTGCCCGTTGAGCTGCGCGGCATCGGGGTGCGCATCGAGGACGACATCCTGGTCACCTCGAGCGGCGCCGAGAACCTCTCCGCAGCCATGGCCCGCACCTCCAGCGACGTCGAGGCCTGGATCGCCCGCATCCAAAAGAGCTGAGTGTGCAGCGCCGCTGCATCCTTTCAAGAGCCAAGGATCAGCGGCCGCCGGCCAGTGGGGCACCCGAGCACCGGTCACTTCGCAGGTGTGCCCAGGTGATCGCCATTTCGGAGCGCGGGTTCTCACATTTGGCGGATGGAAACGAGTCGTTGCGCCCGAAGCGGGCCACCAGAGGTGGAAAACGTTCTTGATAGAGGCGAGGCCGCAGACAAGGCCTCGTCATCTCTGAAGAGGTGCCCAAATGTTGTCAAGACTCATCGCGTTCAAGGCAAGACTGCAACACCGCGACCGCGGCGCCACAGCCGTCGAGTACGCCCTGATGGTTGCTCTGGTCGCCGTCGGCATCATCACCGCCGTCACCCTGCTCGGGACCAACCTGAGCACGTTGTTCAACAACACTGCCACTGTCGTTAAGACCGACGCTGCTAGGCCGTTAAGGCCTGACCCCCGGGCATCTTCGCTAGCAGCGCGCGGCCCTGCTCGGCGAGCTTGTGCTCCACGAGGACCTCATACCGGGTGGCCACCACCTGGCTGACCGAGGTGAAGTCCCGCCGCCCCTGAGTCGCGGCATAGCCCAGAAGCACCCAGACGACTCCGAAGACCGCACCGAACGCCACGGTCGCCAGCACCGCCCAGGTACTGCTGTTCGGAGTTAGCAACGCAAAGATCAGCCCGACGAACAGTCCCATCCACATTCCCGACAGGGCACCAGCCCAGGCGACCCGCCCTCGTGTCAGCCGCCCAGTCACCCTCTCAACCTGCCGCAGGTCGGTCCCCACGATCATGCAGTTCTCCACAGCGAACTGATTGTCGGACAGGTAGTCGACCGCCTTCTGGGCATCCTCGTACTTCTCGTAGGTTCCGAGCGACATCGGGTACGCCAAGATGAGGTTGCCGATCGGAATCCGAGATTGTTGTGACATGTTCGGCCGCGAACTCATAAGACCATTCTGGCGCATTTCGACCCCTTAGCGATACGCCGTGAGCACAACTCAGCCGCGCAAGGCATAATCCTTGAGCAGCCGACGACCGATGATCATCCGCTGGATGTCGGCCGTGCCCTCACCGATGAGCAACATGGGTGCCTCACGGTAGAGCCGCTCGATCTCATACTCCTTGGAGTAGCCGTAGCCGCCGTGGATGCGGAAGGAGTCCTCGACCACCTGGGCGCAGTACTCCGAGGCCAGGTACTTGGCCATGCCGGCCTCCAGGTCGTTGCGCTCCCCGGAGTCCTTCAGACGCGCCGATCGGACCATCATCTGATGACCGGCCTCAATCTTGGTGGCCATCTCGGCCAGGCGGAACATCACCGCCTGGTGTTCGGCGATCTTCTTACCGAAGGTCTCTCGCTGCTGGGCGTAGGCGATGGCGAGCTCGAACGCCCGCAGCGCGACGCCACAGGCACGAGCGGCGACATTC
>PMJN01000285.1 GCA_003157445.1 Micrococcales bacterium | reverse complement strand
CGGGATCCCCGGAATGCCCGCAATCCCCGGCATGGGCGGGGCCAAGAAGCCCGGCAAGGGTCAGCAGCGCAAGAAGGGCAAGAGCGGCAACCCGGCTAAGCGGGCACAGGAGGAGAAGGCCGCCGCAGACAAGAGCGCCGGGGCCCGGATGGCCGCGGCTAACAGTGCCTTCGGCATGGGCGAAGCCCCGCCCGAGCGGGCGGAGCCGGACCCGAGCGACCCCACCAACCTCGATCTGCCCAAGGGCTTCGAGAAGTTCCTCGGCAGGTAGGTCTGCCTCGACGCGGCCAGGGGGCGTCGACGGTGCGGGCGGTGGGTGGTGCGCCTGCCACGGCTGACAGCGAGAAGACTCGGGACTTCACCGGCTTGCGGGCCATCTTTCCGGATGGCACGCTCAAACGCTCGCAGGGGGTTTCTAACGTGGGCGGGCTAATCGAAGATCTGGGGCGGAGCCCGTGTCCTTGAGGTTGGGCAGGAAGCTCTTCTTAGTCGGGTTGTTTCTGTTGTCGATGTATTCCTTGACTGCGGCCCAGCGGCGGGGCCTCGCATGATGGGGCCAAGCATGACGGCGACCAGAGTCTGCCATGCATCAAGGACGTCGCCCAGGATGGCGACCTCAGCCGGAGCATCCTCAGACCCGGGTGGGCACTGCTGGTGAGGCGGTTGGAACAGAAGGTGCCCGGCAGGGTCGAAGCGAGGTCAACCGCGCGTACACGTGGCAGACCGGTAACCCCTGCAAACACATCGCGTCGCAGAGTTGTCAGAGCCAAGCGACCTTCGTGTGCGTTTCTTGCGGGCACAAGGCGAACGCCGAGGTGAACCAGCCAGGAAGACCGCGGCGGGACACAGGCTGACAGCACGTGCAGACCGCAGCGCTCTGGTTCGCTCTGTGAAGCGTGAGCCTGAACATGGGCGGCCTCCCAAGGTCGCATAGCGGTTGGAATCCTGGTCATTCATGGCCGGGAGGATGTCAAGGAGCCCAACCCTAAGTACCGCTGACCCGCGCTCGAGTCGGGCCCCGTGCCGCCGGTAGCAGAGCGTGGATAGGGTCGCGTGCATGACCTCGCCGGTGCTGCACATCAAGGGAAGCGTTCTGGTCGGACCCCAGGAGGTCCGCGACGAGCTCTGGGTCGTGGCGGGTCGGATCACCTATGACCCGCCCACGGGCGCGGACATTCAGACCGTTGCCGGCTGGGTGCTTCCGGGCCTGGTGGATGCCCACTGTCACATCGGACTGGACGCTCACGGAGCAGTCGACGACGCCACGACGGAGGGCCAGGCGCTCACCGACCGTGATGCTGGCGCCCTGTTGCTGCGCGATGCTGGCTCGCCGGCCGATACCCGCTGGATCGACGGCCGCCCGGGCCTGCCGCGTGTCGTGCGGGCTGGCAGACACATCGCACGGACACGGCGTTACATCCGCAACTATGCCCACNNGGAGACCTCAGTCCCTGCTGGCCCCGCCAGGCATTGGCCTCGGCCGTGGCTGTCGCGCACGAGGAGGGTGCCCGGGTCACGGCTCATTGTTTCGCCGAGCAGTCCCTGCGTGACTTCGCAGCGGCAGGAGTTGACTGTATCGAGCACGCCACCGGGCTGGTCGCCGACACCATCGACTTGTTCGCCGCACAAGGGATTGCGATCGTGCCGACTCTTGTGAACATTGACAGCTTCCCGGGGATTGCCGCGGGCGCCCAGGACAAGTACCCGACCTACGCCGCACACCTGACAGACCTGCATTCACGCCGCTACGAGACCATCGCAGCAGCACATGACGCCGGTCTGCCCATTTATGTGGGCACCGACGCCGGCGGATCCCTGCCCCATGGCCTGGTGGCCCAGGAGACGGCCGAGCTGCTCAGGGCGGGACTGTCCACCGTAGAGGCGCTGACGGCCGCCAGTTGGGGCGCCAGATCGTGGCTGCACCAACCGGGTCTGGACGAGGGTGCCAGTGCTGATCTGGTTGTCTACCAGGCGGACCCGCGCGAACATATCGGGATTCTGGCGGCGCCGGAGCACATCGTGATGCGGGGCCAGGTTGTTCTCTGAGCAGGGGGTACTTCAGTCCAGGGGCAGTCGCGTCTGGGTCGCGGTGGTCCGTGAGCAGGACATCGTGCCCTACCGGCGAGCGGTCGAGCAGTCACGGCAACGGCTGATCAGGTGGAACCCGGTGGACCCTGATGATCTCGCGCGAGCCCTGCGGCTGCAGTCACGTGACCGTCGCACGTTCCTGGTCCACGCCCTAACCCCTGAGGGGGACCACGACATCGTGGGCAAGGTCAACGTCAGCGATGTGGTGCGTGGCCGGTTCGAGTCAGCGGCAGTGGGCTATGACGCCTACGATCCTTATGCCGGTCGCGGACTCTTCGCCGAAGGCCTGCGGCTGGTTCTGAACCTGCTCTTCACCCCGCAGGACGCCGGCGGCGTGGGCCTGCACCGGGTTCAGGCGGCCGTCCAGCCAGGCAACGTGCGCTCAGCCGGACTGTTGCGGTCGTTGGGATTTCAGCGGGAAGGCTTTTCGCCACGCATGCTCTGGCTGCCAGGTGCCGACGGCATCGAGGCCTGGATGGACCACAATTCCTATGTCGTGTTGGCAGATGAATGGCCGGCTCAGCAATATCCGCCGGCTCGTGGCCGCCAGGTGGTTGCCCTGGTCAACGGCCTGCCCGGTTCTGGGGCGCCGACCCTTGCTCGTCAGCTTGCCGAGGAACTGAGGGTTCCCCTGTTCTCGCGGGAGGTTGCTGGCTCCGGCGAGGCACTGTGGGGACACTTGGCGGACTCGCCGGTCGGCGGAGTGGTTGAGGGCTGCTTCGCGCCGGGCGACGCCCACTCGGTAGCTCAAGGGTTGAGCCGGGGCGGGCTGGATCCGGCAGTGGTCTGCGAGGTCTGGTGCTATTCGCGGCAAGCTGAGACCTCTGCTCGGCCGCTGGGACTGGGACCGACGTTGTCTGTGAACGCGGTCCGCAGCCTCACACGCCCCGAGGTCGTCCGAATCGCCCTACAGGTGGGCGCCACTGGCCTCGGCATCTGAGGGCTCGCGATGATTCAGGTGGCCCTTCGGTTGTTGTAGTGGGTCACGAGCTCCTGGCCCGATAGTTCGTGGATGGCCGCCATGATCGCGTCGGTGGCCTGGCGCCGGGCCGGCCCGGGTTTGTCGCCCTGCAGATGGCTGAAGTCCAGTGGCTTCCCGAACCGGACGGTGATCTTGCGAATCCGTGGGACCCGGGTGCCTACAGGCTGGATGTCCTGGGTGCCCGACAGCGCCACGGGCACGACCGGGCACCCGGCCGTCAGCGCCAGCCAGGCCACGCCGGTGCGCCCACGGTACAGACGGCCGTCACGCGATCGCGTTCCCTCCGGGTAGATACCGAACGCGAGCCCGTCCTTGAGGATCTCCAGGGCCGAGTCCAGCGCTTCCTGGGCTGCGCCAGCCGTTCCGCGCTGGATGGGCACGGACCCTACGGCTGTGAAGATCCAGCGCATCAGTGCACCGCGAACACCGCGACCGGTGAAGTACTCGGACTTTGCCAGGAACACCAC
>PMJN01000138.1 GCA_003157445.1 Micrococcales bacterium | reverse complement strand
CTCCCCGATGGCGCCTCGCGCGCTACGGGCCACGATCCCGCCCTCCACAGCGAGAGGCTTGGCAGGTGGCGGGAAGCCGCCCGACCAGTTCGAATGTCCTCGCCCGGGCGGTCTCATCCCGCCACCGATGCGACCTGACGGGCTCATTCCACCACCGACCCAGCCTCGAGGGTGAACAGCTCACGCAGGGCGGAAGTGGACAGCTCGGTGAGCCAGCCCTCACCGGTGCCCACCACGCTTGCAGCCAGGCCCCGTTTGTCCTTGATCATCAGGGCGATCTTCTCCTCCAACGTGCCCGCGCATACCAGCTTGCGCACCTGGACCGAGCGGGTCTGCCCGATACGGAAGGCACGGTCGGTGGCCTGGTCCTCCACAGCGGGGTTCCACCAGCGATCGACGTGTATGACGTGGTTGGCTGCTGTCAGGGTGAGCCCCGTACCCCCTGCCTTCAACGACAGGACAAACAGGGACGGCCCGTCCCTGGCAGGGTCCTGGAAACGGGCCACGAGAGCGTCCCGCTGACCCTTGTTCAGCCCCCCGTGCAGGTACCCGACATCGCGGCCGAACCGGGCACCGAGGTGAGTGCGCAGCAGGTCGCCGAACTCGGCGTACTGGGTGAACAGCAGCGCCTTCTCCCCAGAGGCGAGCACCTCCTCGAGGGTCTCCTCCACGCGCGCCAGCTTGCCCGAGCGTCCGGCCAGGCGGCTGCCGTCCTTCAGGAACTGGGCCGGGTGGTTGCAGACCTGCTTGAGCTTGGTCATCGTCGCCAGGACCAGTCCCCGGCGCTCAATCCCGTCGGTGCTCTCGATCCGCTGCATCATGTCCGCGACGACCGCTTCGTAGAGCGAGGCCTGCTCGTGGGTCAGCGTGCACACCACCTCCATCTCGATCTTGGCCGGCAGGTCGGTGATGATCGAGGTGTCGGTCTTCAACCGGCGCAGCACGAACGGTTGGGTCAGCGATCTGAGCCGGGTCGCAGCTTCGGCATCGCCTCGGCGCTCGATCGGCGTGGCAAAGCGCTCCTTGAAGGACGTGGGCTGGCCGAGCAGTCCGGGGTTGGCGAACTCCATCAGCGACCAGAGGTCGCCCAGCCGGTTCTCCACCGGGGTCCCAGTCACCGCGAACCGGCGGGCCGACGGCAACGAGCGCACCGCAACCGCCGCCCGGGTCGCCGCGTTCTTCACCGCCTGGGCCTCGTCGAGGACGACTCGACGCCAGCTCATCTCACGCAGCGCGTCGATGTCGCGGATCACCAGCCCGTAGGTCGTCACGACCAGATCCGACGATGCCACGACCGCCTGGAAGGCCTTGCCCTTGGGTCGCTCGGCCCCATGGTGAACGTGCACCCGCAGCCCGGGGGCGAAGCGTTCAGCCTCACGCTGCCAGTTGCCGACCAGCGACATCGGGCAGACCAGCAGGGTCGGGCCCCCCTTGGCAGGAAGCTCGCCACACATCAGGGCGAGCAGCTGCACCGTCTTGCCCAGCCCCATATCGTCGGCGAGCACGCCGCCCAGACCGACCGACTCCAGGAACGACAGCCAGGCCAGACCACGCTCTTGGTAGGGGCGCAGCTCACCCTTGAAACCTTCCGGGGCGGTCATCGGCGCGATCCGGTGGTCGACCTGCCCGGACAGGAGGTCCGCCAGCCAGCCGTGAGCCTCGACATCGAGGACGGGCAGGCCACCTGGTCCGTCCTCCAGAGCGCCGAGGGTCGCGAGCACCTCCCCGACGCTCATCCGCCCCGAGCCGTGCGACCGCTTGGCCAGGAACGCCCGGGCCCGGGCCAGGCGATCGGCGTCGACATACATCCACTGACCGCGCACCCGCACCAGCGGCTGCTGGGCCTCGACGAGATCGGTGACCTCCTGCTCGGTCAGGGTGTGTTCCCCGACAGCCAGCTCCCAGCGAAAATCCACGAGTCCCTCACGACCGATCACCGCCTTGGCCTCGGCCGAGCCAGGCTGCGCGGGGGTCGACACCGAGAGCTTTGCCCCCATCCGCATCGAGGGATTGGTCCACCACCCCGGGAGCAGCACGCCGAAGCCGGCGGCCAGCAGGACCGGCGCAGCCTCCGACAAGAAGAGGTGAGCGCCCTCGACATCCAGAGCCAGCGACGACGGCTTCGCAGTGTGCAAGGCGCCCTCGATGCCCGGGTAGAGCCGTACCGCGCGCCCGAGCTCACCCAGCAGGGTCTCCTGCGGATCGGCGACGTGACGCGCCAGCGCCCGCAACGCCCCCCTGGCCCGCCACACTTGTGCGGCGTCAACGACCAGGCTCGGCTCCTCCGTCGACTGCAACGCGAAGTCCACCCGCCACGCGGCGTCGGGCGCGCCCTCGCCCGCCGCCTCGGCCGCTCCCTGGGGTTCCACCAGCCGGAAGCAGGCACGGACGACACCGACCTGGGTGACCTCGCGCTGCCAGTCAGCCAGCGCCTCATCCAGAGCGGCGAAGGCGACCGGGGTCGTGGCAAAGTAAGGGTCGGAGCCGGTCAGCGCCGATCGAAACGAGGCCACGGCGCGTCGGCGCGGAACCGGGCCCAGGCGTGAGCGCACCGCTGCGTCCACCAGAGCATCGGTCGCAGCGGCCAGCGACCGCACCGCAGCCGAACCTCGGCCAACGTCAACCGGGCACGAAGCCGTGAAGGAGCCAGGCAGTCCCGCGGCCAACCCGCGCAACCACACGGCGTCGACTCCTGTCACCACCGCAGACCATTTCGCCATAGCCCGACCGTCGCCCGCGTCTCGCACGCCGGGCAGCACACGGCCGCGTCCGACCAGATCCACGGCAAACCCGGCAAGAGCCTGCAGCGCCCGCAAGTCAGTACCGTCGATCGGTCGTTCAGGGTCGATCTCGGCGTCGCGGGCTGACAGCAGGAAACCCAGGGCGGTCTGAGAGTCCAGTGCCAGGGTCGGGACCTCCCACTGCCCTTCGACCAGGGAATCCGTGATCTGCGATGGCTCACGGATTCGGCTCACCTCCGCTGAGGCAGACGGGCCCCGACCTCGGTTCGGTATGGCGAGAACAGCCGTACTCAGGGCGCCATCGCAGGCCGTCGCGGCGGCCAACGCCTGCGTAGGGACGGCGAAAGGATGAGCCTGCCTCTTCGGCCGGCGACCTCGGCGCACGAGCGGCTGCGACGGCGCCTCGGAGTCCTCGGCCCACACGATCAGCTCACCCCTGGGATCGTTCTGGATCGACCACCACGCGTGAAGAACGATCACCGCTGCTCAACTCCCAGGAATGGCCTGCATGGATCGCAAAACTACCCGATGAAGGGAGCCGTCCTCCATGCAGAGGATCACGCACCCGGCCGCCATGATTCAGTTGTTGACCGTACGCGCTTCTCGGCACGGCTGTTCAGCCCCCTGGAGATCGTTTGCCGTGCGACAACGCGTGCCCTCTCCCCAGCGAATGACCCACCACTGCCGCAGGAGTACCACGAACCCACCATTGGTGGCACCTACTTGACGATTGGACCCCCTGTGAGCACAATGAGTCCTATGAGCTCCACTAGCGGTGCCGTTTCATTGGCCTTCCACGTCGGCGTGAAGGGCCGCGTCGTGCTGCCGGCGGCCGTCCGCAGGGCCGCACACCTGGAGGAGGGCGCTGAGGTCATCGCACGGCCGGACGGCGAGGGGCGAGTCGTCATCGAGACGATCGCATCGGTCCGAGAGCGGATCTGGAACGCTGCGCCGCAGCCCACGGGGGCGGACACCGCTGCCGACGTGCGTGAGCTGCGGGATGCGGACGAGTCGCTCTCCGCGGCGAACAGGGCCCGGCAAGCCCGCGAGCTCGGCTCCGAGCAGGACAGCGCCGCAGCCGGAGCTGCCCTGCTCGCTCATCTCGGCCTTTGAGCGGCTCGCCCCGTCGCGTTGCGCTGGACGCATCCGCACTTCTGGCCTGGGTCCTGCGCGAACCCGGGCACGGCACCGTGGACAAGATCCTGGCTTTCGCAGTCATCCCGTCCTCAGCGATGGTCGAGACCCTCTACCGGGCCCGTGAAAGAGGCCATCGACAGTCCTCAGCCGCGCTGCACGCCGACCTGCTCGCACTTGGCCTAACGGTAGAGTCCGTCGCGGACACCGACACCGTGCGGGCCGCCGAGCTCATCTCGACATCCAAGGCCGACCCGGATGTCGGCTCGCTGTCGCTGGGTGACGGTTTGTGCATCGCGGTCGCGGAACGCCTTCAGCTGCCGGTAACCGGCGGCGACAGGTGCTGGGCCCAAGTAGATGCCACGGTGCCGTTCCTGCCGTTCCGCTAGCCGGACCGCCCTCAGGCGATGAGGTCCTGCGGAGGCAACCCCGTTGCCATGCTGAGCCGTGTTGCGCCACGCCAGCGCTCAACGGGCTAGTGCGCAGCACACCGGACTGATTGCGGGTCCCACGACATCGCGGCCCTTGTCCGAGGCCGCAACCTCTCGAACACGGCGAAACCCGGTTGCGACCGGTCGTCCTCCCAGCCCGGGTATCACAACGAAATCAGAGAGGGCGCGCCGGACGTATTGGGGACGAATAGCATCCCCGTTTGACCCCTGTCCCGGTGAATGCTGCGGGCAGGTCATACGGCGAACCGGCCCTGCCGAGATCTATTTGGAGACCACTTCCCCCCCCGGAACCGAAACGCGCAGGGTTCGCTTAAGGGGGCCAGATCCTGATCGATCGATGTTGGGCTTGACCGGGCGGGGTCTGCACCGGCTGGGACAAGTTCTTCGAGGAGCCGGAGTGCCTTGTCGGCTTGATCTGGGGGCCACCTCGGTAGCGATGTTGTCGTCGATGCTGGCCTCGAAGCGATTGAGATCGCTCGGGTGGCGGCGCCGGTGGCTCGCGCGGCTCTTGGAGCCGCGGGTCTCGCCGATCTGCGCGTGGTGTGACTTCCGGGTACAAGGGCCGGCCGGTCAGCTGTCGGTCCGGAGAAGTCCGACAGGGCGGGGTTGGAGACCGACGGCGCCGCGGATGTCGAGCGCGGGGCTGGCCGAACGGGGGTGTGGACTCCCGACACATCATTGGTAGTGAAAGTGGGCGAAGGGCACATTGGGGTGCTTCCATTTCCGCCATATTGTGATCGGTGAGCCGCCCGCAAAGCCCACTATGTGTGCCCTGCGGATCTCTGTGGCTCATGGATCGAGGAGGGCTGTATGGACGGCGTCGAGCCAGTGCAGGCGACCTCCGGTATCCCGTTGCTGCAGACATCTGACCTGACCAAGGACTTCCGGGGCTTCCGGGCGGTGGACGGGATCAGCCTCAGCATCAACGCCGGCACGATTCACGCCTTGGTCGGACCCAATGGTGCGGGCAAGACCACCCTCTTCAACCTTTTGAGCGGATTCCTGGCCCCGACATCAGGCTCGATCGCATACCGCGGCAAGGACATCACCGGCAAGGCACCAGAGCAGATCGCCCACCTCGGGATCGCGAGATCCTTCCAGATCACCAGCCTGTTTGACCAGCTCACCGGCCTTGAGCATCTTGAGCTTGCCCTGGCCAGCCCCACCGGCCTGGGCATGCGGTTCTGGCGCTCCGAACGCCAGATGGGTCAGTTCAGGCAGCGGTCGCTGGAGCTGATCGACGAGGTCGGCCTGGCCCATCTGGCCGACAAGGTCGCCGGGAGCCTTGCCTATGGCCAGAAACGTGCCCTCGAGCTGGCGCTCGCACTGGCCCTCGACCCGTCCCTGCTTCTGCTGGACGAGCCGACTGCCGGCATGGGTCTGGAGGACGTCGATCGCACGATCGATCTGGTCCGACAGGTTGCCAAAGGCCGCACCGTGGTGCTGGTGGACCACAACATGCACGTCGTAGGCAGCCTTGCCGATCGGGTCACGGTGCTGCAACAGGGCCAGATCCTGGCTGAGGGAAGCTACGAACAGGTGCGCATGGACGACAGGGTCATCACCGCCTACCTGGGGAACGCTCATGCTTGAGATTGCGGGGTTGTCTGCCTGGTATGGCGAGGCTCGGGTTCTGCAGAACATCTCCCTGAGCGTTCATGCAGGCGAGGTCGTCACCCTCGTGGGTCGTAACGGCGCGGGCAAGACCACGTTGTTGCGTTCAGTGATGGGGCTGCATCGTCAGGTTGAGGGCGCTGTCCGCTTCGACGGGAGCGCGCTGGGCCACCGGTCACCGGACTCTCGGGCTCGTGCGGGTCTGGGCTGGGTTCCTGACGACCGTGGCATCTATGCCAGCCTCACGGTCTCGGAGAACCTCCTCCTTCCTCCGGTGGTGCACCCGGAGGCCTGGTCGCTGGACCGGGTCTACCAGGCCTTCCCCGTTCTGGCGGACCGCCGGAACTCCATGGGCACCCAGCTCTCCGGCGGCGAGCAGCAGATGCTTGCGATCGCCCGCGTCCTGCGGATGGGCTCCCGGCTCCTGCTGCTGGACGAGCCCAGTGAGGGCCTGGCCCCGGTGATGGTGCAGCGGATCGGGGAGATCATCTGCGACATCAAGGCGGCCGGAGTCGCGGTCCTGCTGGTCGAGCAGAACGTCAAGTTCGCAGCGACGGTCGCCGACCGTCACTACCTTCTCGCGCAGGGGCAGGTCGTGGAGTCTCTGAGCAACAAGAGCTTCCAGTCCCGTGAGAGCGAGCTGCTGACCTACCTGGGTATCTGACCCGCTCCCTGGAGCAGACCCCGTGCTGGCGACCACCCGCCAGATGGAAACCGGCATCACCAACCCCCTTGGAGGGGACAATGCGAAGCAGGAAACCAGCCGTACTAGTAGCGGCAGCAGTGTGTGGCTGCCTTGCCCTCGCCGGATGCGGCGGCGGTCCCAGCGCCGCCGCCGGCAAGTTCAGCGATGGCAAGGTCGTGATTGGACTGCTGAACGACCAGTCTGGCGTCTACAAGGACGTGTCCGGCCCGAACAGCAAGGTCGCGATCCAGATGGCGATCGATGACTACAAAGCCAAGTACGGAGCCAAGGCGGTCGCCAAGACCATCGAGATAGTCACCGCCGACCACCAGAACAAGCCTGACATCGCCAACACCAAGGCACAGGAGATGTACGACCGGCAGAACGCCGACATCATCCTGGACGTCCCGACCTCCTCTGCTGCCCTCGCGGTAGCCACCGTCGCCAAGGCCAAGAGGAAGCTCTTCATCGACATCACCGCCGGTACAACAGCCCTGACCGGCAAGTCCTGCAACAAGTACACCTACGCCTGGGCCTACGACACGGCGATGCTCGCCAAAGGCACCGGCGAAGCCGTCGTCAAGAACGGTGGCAAGAGCTGGAGCATCGTCTACCCCGACTACGCGTTCGGCCAGAACATGAACAAGTCCTTCACGGAAGCGGTCACGGGTGCTGGCGGCACCGTCCAGCAGAGCATTTCGACGCCGTTCCCCAACGACAACTTCGCCACGTTCATCACCAAGGCCGCGTCAACCAACCCCCAGGTCATCGGGATCATGGCCGCCGGTGGCGACCTGATCAACTTCGTCAAGCAGTACAACCAGGCGGGCATGCAGAGCAAGGCCCAACTGGCCGTCGGCCTGATGTTCATCACCGACATCCACTCCCTGGGGGTCGACCAGTTTGCCGGCACCAGCTTCACCGACCCGTGGTACTGGAACCTGGACGCCCAGAACAAGGCCTGGTCTGACAGGTTCCTGGCCAAGACCGGCACCCGTCCCACGTTCGCCCATGCGGGCAACTACTCCGCTGCCATGAACTACCTCGAGGCAGTCCAGGCCGCCGGCACCGATGACGCCGACGCCGTCCGCAAGCAGCTCGACGGCAAGAAGATCAACGACGTCTTCCTGCGCAACGGTGAGGTCCGTTCCGATCACCGGGTTGTCCATGACGTCTACCTGGTCAAGGTCAAGAGCAAGAGCCAGGTCACCCAGCCGTGGGACTACGAGAAGATCGTCGCGACGATCCCGGCCGCCGACGCGTTTGAGCCTGTCTCGGTCGACTGCAAGATGTGATCCGGTCCCGGGGTTCCGCGCTTCACAACCGGACCCCCGGGACCCCTCCCAGTTCCAGGAGCACCATGAGCGCATTCGTCCAATACACCGTCCAAGGGCTCGCAGCCGGCGGCTTCTACGCCCTGGCCGCCCTCGGGCTCGCCGTGATCTTCGGAGTCCTCGGTGTCGTGAACTTCTCACACGGCGCCTGCTACATGCTCGGAGCGGTAGCCGCTGCAGTGCTTCTCGACGTGCTGCATGTGCACTTCTGGGTCGCCCTGGCGATCGTCCCGGTGTTGCTGTTCCTTGTCGGCGTGCTGATGGAGCGGCTGCTCATCCGTTGGCTGTTACGACTGGATCCGCTCTACAACTTTCTACTCACCTTCGGTCTCTCGTTGATCCTTGTGGACGTGGTCAAGCGCCGCTATGGCGTGTCTGGCCTTCCCTACGAACGGCCGGCGGGAATGACGGGCCAGGTTCACCTCGGTGGCATCGGCCTACCGACGTACTCAGTATTCGTCTGTCTCTTCTCACTGCTCATCTGCGGGGTCGTCTGGGTCCTGCTCACCAAGACCAGGGTGGGCATGATCGTGCGCGCTTGCACCGAAGATGCCGATCGCAGCCGTGCTCTGGGCATCAACGTCGGCCGCTGGGTCACTCCCGTTTTCGGATTCGGCATCGCACTGGCCGGACTAGCGGGTGTCATGGCCGCACCGTTTCGCGCGATCACCGCTGACATGGGCGGCAACTTCGTCATCATCCTCTTTGCCGTGGTGGTCATCGGCGGTCTCGGCTCGATCCTGGGCGCGGTCGCCGCCGGCTTCTTGGTGGGCCTGGTGGAGGCCTACGGCCAGGCATATGCCCCGACATTCGCCCAGGTGGCCATCTTCGTGCTCATGGCCGGGGTAGTCCTGTTCCGGCCGGCTGGACTATTTGGACGGGATGAGACCGCATGACGCAACAGATCAAGGGCAGTTCCGGAATCATCGAACCTGACCTGGCGAGGCGCGTCAACCTCGACACCGCGGAGCATGACGTCATCAACCCCGACCTCACCAGGTCGCCGGGAAAGGGCCGGCGCCGTAGCCCGCTGCGCTGGATCATGCTGGCGGTTGGCCTGGTGGCCACCCTCGCCCTGCCGTGGCTGGTCTACCCGCCCGTGGCGATGGACATCGCGGCCTGGGCCCTCTTCGCGATCTCGGTTGACCTGTTACTGGGCTATACGGGTCTGCTCTCGTTCGGCCACGCCGCGTTCTGGGGCTCATCCTCCTATGTCACGGGTCTGATCGCGATCAACTGGGGTGTGCCGTTCCCGCTCGCGATCCTCGGCGGAATGCTCTTCGCGATGGCCATCGCCGTCCCGATCGGCTACCTGTCCGTACGCCGAACCGGGATCTACTTCGCCATGGTGACCTTGGCGTTCGCCCAGATGGTCTACTTCGTTGCCAACCAGCTGAGCGGTCTGACCGGCGGCGAGAACGGTCTCCAGGCGATACCTCGGAGCTTCTTCGGAATTGAGTCCGTCGAGACCGACTCGTTCACGTTCTACTACGCCGCAATCGGCCTGATCCTGCTGGGCACGTGGGCCGCCTGGCGGATCGTCCACTCGCCTTTCGGGCGCGTTCTGGTTGCCATTCGAGACAACCCGGCGCGCGCCCGCGCCCTGGGGTACGACGTCGATCGTTACAAGATCATCGTGTTCGTCCTGTCGGCGGGGCTGGCCGGGCTGGCCGGCGGGGTGTTCGCGATCAGCCATGGTTTCACCTCGTTACAAGAGCTGGAATGGACCACCTCGGGCAAGGTCGTGCTCATCACGGTCCTGGGCGGGATCGGCACGCTCTGGGGCGGCCCCCTCGGCGCCGCCATCGTCGTCACCCTCGAGGACTGGCTGACCTCGTCCGGTTTCGAGGGCACCGGCATCATCCTGGGCTCGATCTTCGTGCTGATCGTGCTGCTGTTCCGACACGGGATCTGGGGCACCACCCAGGACCTGTTTCAGCGCCGACGGAAGGCTGACTGAGCGGCGACGGGTGAGGTCCGGCGCTGCCAGGGCAGGTCCGTCCCGGATGTAGCACCCACGAGGCCGCCCTCAGCGACGGACCTGGACCGGGGCGGTGCCCCAGAACTGGTCAACAACCTCGCTCAGGTGGATGGCCTCGAGATGAGGTGCAGGCGCAAGGCGATCTGCACCTCCAGCGAGCGGTCTTGCTGCTGCCAGCCTTCACCGAGCAGCTTGGTGATCCGCTCCAGGCGCTGGGTCACCGTGTTGACGTGAATCTGCAGGGCCTCGCGGGTACGCGCCAGGTTGCGGTCGTTGCTGAAGTAGGCCTCGAGGGTGCCGACCAGGTCGGTCCCGCGATCCAGGTCGTAGTCCAGGATCGGTCCGATGATGCGGCGCACGAACGGGTTGACGTCGCGCCGGTCGCCGAGCAGCACTCCGAGGAAGCCGAGCTCGGCAGCGCTCGCACCCTCGCCCTCTCGCCGGAGCGACTCCAGTGCTTCCAGGCAGCGCTGGGCCTCCCTCCGGGCTGCCGGCACCTCGTCGGGTCGCTCAATGGTTGCCGACGCCCCCGCGGTCACCGGTGCCGACAGCGCAAGAGCCAGCTCCGCGCATACCTTGCGGGCAGCCTCGCCTGGGTCGTCCAGCGGGACCAGCAGCACGACCGCGCCCTGGCGCTCCGTGGAAAGGCCCCTGAGCTGGCCGGCCAGGAACGACGCAGCGGTCACGAGGCGTGACCGGTCGCCGGACGCGCTCCGTGCTACGACGACCGTCTGGCGTAGGTCGAGGTCAGCGCCGACTCGATGGGCCCTCTCCCGTATGTTGTCGATGTCACGAAGAGGCTCGTCCAAGAGGTCGTCAAGGAGCTCGCCCTTGATCCGGCTCTCCGTCACGGCAACCGACCTGCGAAGGAGCAGCAGGAGCGCCGTGACAAGCGCAGCTCGCTCGAACGTTCGCTGGTCGTACTCGTTGAGTGTGTGGCTGCTCTTCAGCAGAAGCGTCCCGAGCCGTTCGGACCCGGCTGTCACACAGACAGCCCACCAGTCGTCGCGCTGCACGGCTCGACCAGTGGTTCGGGCGGTACCGGTGAGCGCCGGGACGTCGACGCTCAGGTCCTCCGAGGAGCCAGCGGTGGTGGCCAGGGTCCGGTCCTCCGTATCCAGGACCCACATGGCTCCTCCGAGTACCTCGGAGACGGAGGCGACCACGTCGTTGACGTCTCCACCTCGCAGAACCAGCTGGGTGAACCGGTCATGCGCATCGGAGGCGCGTTGGATGCCCTTTGTGTGCTCGCGCAGCAAAGTGCTGGCGGTGTTCAGCTCCTCCAGCGCTTCGCTGGTCTCGCTGAGCAGCCGGGCATTGTCGAGAGCGATCGCCGCGTGTGCAGCCAGGGTGACCAGGAGCGAGACATCATCGCGGTCGAAGGGCCGCTCAGTTCGGTTGGAGGCATAGAGCACGCCGATCACGTTGGCGCCCAGGACCAGGGGCACGCCAAGGATGGAGACCAGTCCCTCTTCGGCGACGGCGTCGTTGATCGGGCTCGTGTGGTGGAACCGTTTGTCCTCGAAGTAGCGGGCACTGGCGTAGGGAGTTGCCGTCTGCGCTACCAGACCGCCGAGGCCTGCACCCATCGGCAGGCGCACACTGCGGAACAGCGGTGAGGTGATGCCGTCCACGACCCGCATGTAGGTGTCACCCATGGTGTCGTCGTTCAGCGAGAGGTAGGCGACGTCGCTGTGCAGGAGCAGCCGGGCCCGGTGGACGATCGCCTGGAGTACCGCGTCGACCTCACGCAACGCGGCGAGGTCGTTGGCGGTCTCGTAGAGGGCACTGAGCTCCGCCTCGCGGCGACGTCGCTGGTCGAGGATCGCGCGAACGCGCAGGGCGAGGATGCGGGCACGTTCGAGTTCGGCGATCACCTCGGGGTCCTCCCCGCGGGATCGGGCTGCTATGACGGGAGCCTCGAACTCCACCGGGGCAGCCTCCCGGACGAGCAGCTCCAGCAGGGTGAGTGTTGACATGCGCCCGATTCTCCCCCGGCCGGGCAGAGTCGATGGCGCCGGAGTCGTCGCGGCGGTCAGTGTGCGGTCCAGCCACCATCGAGACAGAAGGAGCTGCCGGTCACGGAGTCGGAGTTCTTGCTGCACAGGAAAAGCGCCAGAGCGGCGACCTCCTCGGGCTCGACAAGTCGCTTCACCGCCGCGGGCGCGAGCATGATCTGCTCCAGAACCTCACTCTCCGAGATGCCGTGGGTGCGCGCCTGGTCAGCGATCTGGGCCTCGAGGAGGGCCGTGCGCACATATGCGGGGTTGATGCAGTTGGAGGTCACGCCGTGCGGCGCGCCTTCCAGAGCCGTGACTTTCGAAAGACCCTCCAGACCGTGCTTGGCCGACACGTATGCACTCTTGTAGGCAGACGCGCGCAGTCCGTGGACCGAGGAGACGTTGACTATCCGGCCCCACCCGCGCTCGTACATATGGGGAAGGGCACCCGCGATGAGGCGGAACGGCGCCTCGAGCATGACCCGCAGGATGAAAGAGAACTTCTCCGGCGGGAACGACTCCAGCGGGGCGACGTGCTGCAGTCCGGCGTTGTTGACCACGATGTCGACGTCGAGGTCGAGGTCTGAGATGGCGTCCAGATCGGACAGATCGGCGACCACCGCGAGGCACCCGATCTCGTCCGCGACGGCTTTGGCGGCGACGTCTCGGTCGAGGATCGTCACGTCGGCACCGGCGTCCGCGAACACGACCGCGATCGCCCGCCCGATCCCGGAGGCCCCCCCGGTCACCAAAGTTCGTCGCCCAGCCAGCGGCCACAGATTCTCTTGCAGGGTTGGGGTCATGCCCCGACGTTAGCGGTGGCTCGACCGGCCCGGCATGGTGTGGGTCCACACACTTGTGGCGTAAACAGTGGTGGTTGTGGTCGTGGTCGTCACATCGGCACGCTGACAGGCTGGCGAAACCGACCTGAGATGGAGAAGGACTTATGGACAAGGTTGTTGACACGGCGGCTGAGCCCGTGGCCGACATCCCGGCGGGGGCGCTGATCGCGGCCGGTGGTTCTGGGATCTGCGGTATCCCGGCGGTTCTTATCGATNNAACAAGGAGTTAGCCCATCAGTTCCTCAGCGGTGCCAGCTTCATCGACGCCGACATCGAGCTGGTCCTTCAGTCCGAGATCGGCATCCTGGGCACCGGTCCCTACCCCTTGCCCGGATGATCAGATCCCGAGCGCTGCAACGGACTTGAGGTAGTCGCGGGCGGGCCTGGCGTGACTTCCGCGACGTTGGTGAGGGCCAGCGGGCTGGCGCCTTGACGATGCCTACGGCTTTGATGACGCGAGCTGTGCGAGTTGGCTCAGATCGCCGGAAGAGCCGAGCACCATCATTCGGTCACCTGGACCGATGACGGTATCGCCGGTGGGCGCGATGACCTCATGGCCCCGCTCAATCGAGGTGATGAGAACGCCTCGCGGAATCTGTGCTGTGCGCAGGGTTGTGCCAACAATCGAGGCGTGCTCTGCAACAACGATGTCCGACATCCCGGTCGCCCCGCCGAGCTCGGAGGCCTGACGAAGGCGTGTCTGTAGTGCTCGGCGGTAGCTGGCGACGATGTCCGAGGTGGCAATCGTCCCGATCACGCGTCGGTCACCGTCCACGACAGCAGCCCATGTCTGCAGCGTCGAGGTCAGGAGGTCCAGGCCCTCGTCCAGATTCCGATCCTGGTGGATGGGTGCAAAGCTCGCATCGGCCAGGCTGGCTACTTTGGGAGTCTGTGATTCCTGGGTTGCCTTTCGGAGGGCTTCGCGCCCGATGACGCCGAGGTAGCGACCCTGGGGGTCGACTAGCGGTGCAGCCGCCACACCGGCTGTCTGCATCTGCTGCTCGGCCGTGTCTGGGTTCATTGACTCGCTCAGCACACAGCGCACAGGCGCCATGGCCTGGGCAGTAGTAACGACTGCGAGCAGGGGCAGGCCCGTCAGGATTCGGTGCGCGGGCGATTCGGCTCGGTTCAGGAGCTGGCTTCGGTAGATTGTCTCGTCGGTTCGGCGGACGATGAGCGTTGCCAGTCCGATTGCCACCATGGCAGGCACCATCATGGACAACGATCCGGTCATTTCGCCGACCATGATCATGATCGCCAGCGGGGCTCGGGAGATGCTCCCGAAGCAGGCCATCATCCCGACGATCACGTACGGTGCGGGGTCACTGCCAAGGCTTGGTACTACTGGTTCCAGCAGCCGCCACACTGCTGCCCCCAGGAACCCTCCGATCACCATGCCTGGGCCGAAGATGCCTCCCGAGCCACCGGAGCCGATGGAGAGCCCGGTCGTGACGATCCGTGCAAGTGGCAGGATGAGCACGATCCAGAGCGGGATATGAAGCAACTGCGGTCCAAGGCTCAGCTGAATCCAGCCGTAGCCCGTTCCGAGCACCTGGGGAATGGCCAGGGCGATACACCCGACGATGAGTCCGCCGATCGCGGGTCGCACCCAGCGGGGGAACGGCAGGCGGGCGAAGACCTCTGAGATCCCGTAGAAGCTTTTGGCGTACAGGAGGCCGACGAGTCCGGCGAGGATACCGATGATCGCGAACCAGAGGAGCTGGCTCGCATCTGTCAGGTGGTAGTTCCCGACGTAGCCAAAGAGGGGTCCGAAGCCTTCGATTGACCCCCAGAGCGCATATCCCACGATGGAGGCAATGAACGAGGGCAGCAGTGCCTCAACCTCGAAGTCGTCGCGGTACATGATCTCGGTAGCCAAGATCGCACCACCCAGAGGGGCGCCAAAGATCGCTCCGATACCGGAGCCGATCCCGCTGCCAACAGCGATACGCGCGTCCGCCGGGCTGAGGTCGAAGAACCGGGCAAGCAACGAACCAAAGCCCGCACTGATCTGACCTGTGGGTCCTTCTCGTCCTCCGGAGCCACCGGAGCCGATGGTGAGAGCTGAGGCAACAATTTTGACGAAGACTGTCCTGAGCCGAATGCCCCGAGGGTTGTGGTGCACCGCGGAGATCGCAGCATCGGTCCCATGTCCCTGTGCGTCTGGAGCGATCGTGAACACCAGGATCGCGCCGGCCAGGGCCCCCACGCAGGCAACGAGCGGTATGGCCCAGGGCCGCACGAAATACGGGGAGGCAGCCCGACCCCCTTCACCGACAGGGGTGGGCACCGTGTAACCAGCGATGACCTGCAGGAAGAGGTATGAAGCAGCGCGGAGTGCTTCGAAGAAGACCACTGCGCCCAGGCCGGCAATGATGCCGATGAGGGTGCCCAGGACGAGCCATTTCTGGGTGTACGAGGCTGAAGCCAGCCAGCGGGAGGCGCGAGCCCGCAGCGACCGCATCGGGGCTCGCCACCGACGGACCACTAGGGACACGGGCGACTCCTGACCGCCGGGAGTCGCTAGGGGCAGGTCAGCACGCATGCCTTGTAGTATGCAACAATTGTTGTTACTT
>PMJN01000006.1 GCA_003157445.1 Micrococcales bacterium | reverse complement strand
TCCGACGTCCGCAAGGGGAACGGTCGGAGCACCTGACCGTTACTCCCTGGCCGTTTTGATCGTCCCGTAGGCCAGTGAGGATGAGTGGGACACCTCGGGTGCTGGCTGATTAGGCACGGGCGAGGACGACGAAACCGCCGTCCACCGTGGGTTCAAATCCCACCGCCACCGCCACATTGAGCACAAACTCAGCCCCTCCCCGGTTTCGTCAGGGAGGGGCTGATTGGGAGTGGTCTCAATGCGGTCTCAACTGGCCTGCGGGAAGTCCGTTTCGGGTGCAGGCGCGTCGCCGTCCGGCTCCCGAGCAGACCGTCTATTCGCTCGGCTATGTCGTGGTGGATCGCATCGATCATGTGCGCTAACGGCGGGCCATGGCGGGGATGGACCAACTCATGATTCTCATCATGGCGCGCTCACTGACTCCCAGGAGCAAGAGGATTGTTGCCGCCGTGTGTCGGGCGTCATGCAGTCGGCGTCTCGCAGTTCGGCGTCACGGAGCAACTGCTTCCACGCGTCCCAGTCGGAGCGCAGGATGAGGGCTGTTCCGGTTGGCGTTGCGAAGACCCAGCCAAGGGGAACACGGAAACGTCCTACTTTGCCGCTGTCGGGTGCATCCCATTATGGTATTGTTTTGGTATGAGCACTCAGATCGCCGTTCGCCTGCCCGATGACCTGGTCGCCTTCGTTGACGACCTGGTTAGTCATGGCGATGCCGCGAGCCGTGCCGCTGTGGTGTCGCGAGCCCTCGAACGGGAGCGTCGTCGCAGGGTCGCGGAACGAGATGCGGCGATCCTCGCCATCGCCGGCAGGGACACCGACCTGGACAGCCTCGCCGAGTACGCGGCCGCCACGTCGATGGACGACCTTGCCTGATGCGACCCATTCATTCCGCACGCCTGGACAAGACACGACCGGTGCTGATCCTCACCCGTGACGTCGTGCGCCCCCACCTCAGCCGGGTCACCGTCGCGCCCATCACCAGCACCATCCGTGGCCTGTCCACGGAGGTGCCGGTAGGCCCAGCCAACGGGCTCGATCACGACAGCGTTGTCAGTTGCGACAACATCGTGACGGTGCCTGTCAGTGTGCTCGGACGCCAGCTTGGCTTCTTGCTGACAGAGCAGGAAACCGCACTCACGGAGGCGATCCGGGCCGCGTTCGACCTCGACTGAACGGGTCCGCATCGGCCGACTCCGAACAGCCCCATCTGCTTGCGATGGGCGCGCCCACCAACTTTGAGTTGGCGGGCCGCCGGGTCTACTGATTCACACACGCACCCGCTCACTTGGTCTCCAAGATGGTCTCATCCGCTGGGGTTCCGGGCCGTTCAGCGTGGTTCGGCTGGTAGGAGGTCCCTGCGTGGCCGGGCGCGGCCGACGCTGTTGGACCGTCCCACCGAGACCTCGAAAGCGTGTGTGGGGGAGAACTCCACCGTGGGTTCAAATCCCACCGCCACCGCCACATTGAGCACAAACTCAGCCCCTCCCCGGTTTCGTCAGGGAGGGGCTGATTGGGAGTGGTCTCAATGCGGTCTCAACTGGCCTGCGGGACGTCCGTTTCGGGTGCAGGCGCGTCGCCGTCCGGCTCCCGAGCAGACCGTCTATTCGCTCGGCTATGTCGTGGTGGATCGCATCGATCATGTGCGCGTAATGGCGGGCCATGGCGGGATGGATCACCCATGATTCTCATCATGGCGCGCTCACTGACTCCCAGGAGCAAGAGGATTGTTGCCGCCGTGTGTCGGGCGTCATGCAGTCGGCGTCTCGCAGTTCGGCGTCACGGAGCAACTGCTTCCACGCGTCCCAGTCGGAGCGCGGAATGAGGGCTGTTCCGGTTGGCGTTGCGAAGACCCAGTCGCCGTCCAGCGCGGTTCAATGCACTCATTTGCGATGAGGGCGCGTCTCCTGACTGCATCAAGCTTCGTGCATGTGAATAGTCAACCGTTCGTGCGCCATCCAGTGACTGGGTGGACCTCCCCGGTTGCACTCGGGGGTCCGAGAGCGGGAATCTCCACCGGACGGGTCTCATGCCGAGCGGCTGGTTATGCCGAGCGGGCGCCTGATGGCCTTTGTTGTTGCTGCTCA
Organism: Micrococcales bacterium; assembly: GCA_003157445.1. Classification (GTDB taxonomy): domain Bacteria; phylum Actinomycetota; class Actinomycetes; order Actinomycetales; family Dermatophilaceae; genus UBA4719. Next base: position 517 of record PMJN01000006.1, on the reverse strand, counting down.
GGAGCGGTTCTGGGGTTCGAGCTGCTCGGCATAACCAGCGACCTCGAGGGACTCCTCCGGCGTTGCACGACATAGGTCGCGCCCTGCGGACCCGCGCAGGTTCGTCCCCGCTCTCCATCAAGAGTCAGGCTGAGATGCAAGCAAGGGATGGGCCCTCGCAACTTCCTTGCGTTTGGCGGCCAGCCAATACGATGACCGAAGACCGTCAGTCGACCTCAGGCGGCACACATCCAAGGGGTCCGGCTGTGGCACGGATTATGCCGACCTCTCGTGCTCGAAACCCCTGCCCTGCAGGGGAGTTCGTGTCCACATCGGCATAACCAGCCGCACGGCATAAGACTCGTTATGCCGACATCGGCATAACGAGTCCTACGGGACGCACCTTTGCTGGCACGGCCCGGACCTGTGCCGCTGCAGTATGAGGTTCCGTTACCTGGCGTAGTTTCGTTTAGGCGGCTGGTGCGCGCAACACCCTCCTGGGCAGTGCATGCGTGTGTTGGGGCATCTGACCGCTTCG
>PMJN01000538.1 GCA_003157445.1 Micrococcales bacterium | reverse complement strand
GTGTTGGGGCATCTGACCGCTTCGGAGCTCAGGTGGTAACCGTTGAGGCGCGCAGGATGGCCGCGGCCGCGCGTTCGGCGAGCTCGGGTGTGTTGGTTCGACCCGTGATGAGCGTGTCGAAGACCAGTCCGTCGATGCACGCAACAAGGAGCACAGCGGCAGTGTGCGGGTCGGCCTGTCCGGCGGCCGTCAGCGCGAGCTCTGAGGTACTGACGAACTGGGCCCGCCAGCGCTGGGCCTCTGCTTCCAGGGATGGCCTGCGAGTGGCCTCGAGGAGCAGCTCGTAGCGGGCACGGAGGGCTCCGGGGTTCTCCAGGAAAGCCGAGACCAGGGCTGCGATGAGCTCCGGAAAGGACTTGGTGCTGCCGGCCAGCGCTTCGAAACCGACCTTGGCTAGTACGGCCTCGTTCACCCGGGAGTCCCGCAGCACGGCGTGCTCCAGCGTGGCGGCAATGATTTGGTCGTTGGTGCCCAGGTGGTATCGGGTTGAGCCTCGAGCCAGTCCGGCCTCGTCCTCAATCCTTCGATGGGTCAGCGCGCGCAAGCCTTCCGAGCCGACGATGGAAAGCGCCGCATCGAGCAGGCGTCCCCGGGGATCGGCTACTCGGTTCATGAGCTCATGATACGTTTTCCTACGTTCGTAGAACAGAATGCGACGTATGTNNGTCGGCAAGGTATGACATGGAGGCCGCGGAACCCAACATGGGTCAACTGCGCGAGCGCGTGCAGCTGATGCGGGAGAATCCCGTTATCTTGGTTGAGGTGCTTCCCCGTTCTCATGCGGGCCCGCACTCGACCGGTGGGGTGGTCTAGGTGGCCACCCAGGTCGAGGCCGGCGTAGGCGCACCAGGGCGCGCGCCGATTGCCGCAAAAACGCTGCGCAAGGACAACTGGAAGAAGTCCCCGCTGCTGACCTTCATTGGTCTGTCGGCATTCGTGCTCTACGGCTTTATTCGTACGGCCACCCAGAGTGCCTACTTCATTGAAGGGGCCAGCTACACGTACCTGTCACCGTTCGCCTCACCGTGCGTGAGCACGACCTGTGTGGCGGGATCCAGCGACTTCGGGCACTGGTTCGGCGCGTTCCCCACCATGGTCCCGCTGGCCATCCTCACCCTGCCGTTCCTGCTCGGCTTTCGGCTGACCTGTTACTACTACCGCAAGGCCTACTACCGCGCGTTCTGGCAGTCGCCCGTCGCGTGCGCAGTGCCCGAGCCGCGTGGCAAGTACAGCGGTGAGACCCGCTTCCCTCTGATCATCCAGAATGCCCACCGCTATTTCTGGATGGTTGCGGTCTTGATCTCGCTGATCAACACCTTCGACGCGATCAAGGCCTTCCATGGCACGGCTGGCTTCGGCCTCGGTCTGGGCAACATCATCCTGGTCGTCAACGTCCTGCTGCTGTGGTCGTACACGATGGGTTGTCACTCCTGCCGGCACATCACCCTCGGCCGGATCAACCACTTCTCCAAGCACCCGGTGCGCTACTGGCTCTATCAGCGGGTCAGCTGGCTGAATGGTCGTCACATGCAGCTTGCGTGGACCAGCCTGGCCGCGGTGGTCCTCACGGACGCATACATCGCACTGGTTTCCTCGGGCACCATTTCTGATCTGAGGTTCATCGGATGAGCACTCTCGAAAAGCACAACTAGGACGTCATCGTCATCGGTGCCGGAGGTGCCAGACTGTGCGCTGCGATCGAGGCGCGCGAGCAGGGCCTGCGCGTCGCGATCCTGTGCAAGTCGCTGTTCGGCAAGGCCCACGGTCATGGCCCGGGGTGGCATCGCCGCTTGCCATGGGCAACGTCAACTCCAAGGACTGCTGGCAGGTCCACTGTCGCCGACAGCCTGCGCGGCGGGAAGTTCCTGAACAACCCGCGCATGGTTGAGCTGCACGCCAAGGAGGCCCCGGACCGGGTCTGGGAGCTTGTGGCCTACGGTGCACTGTTCGACCGCACCTCCGAAGGCAAGATCAGCCAGCGCAACTTCGGCGGACATGAGTACCCGCACCTCGCCCAAGTCGGTGACCGGACCGGGCTCGAGATGATCCGCACCTTCCAGCAGAAGGTCGTCTCCCTCCAGCAGGAGGACCTGCTCGAGTACGGCGACGCCGAGGCGCGGATCAAGGTGTTCGCCGAGCTGACCGTCACCGAGTTGCTCAAGGACGGCGACGCCATCTCCGGCGCCTTCGGGTACTACCGCGAGACCGGTTCCTTCGCTCTCTTCGAGGCCCCTGCTGTGATCCTGGCCACCGGCGGGATCGGCAAGTCCTTCAAGGTCACAAGCAACTCCTGGGAGTACACCGGTGACGGGCACGCGCTCGCCCTGCGCGCCGGAGCCAACCTGATCAACATGGAGTTCATGCAGTTCCAACCGACCGGCATGATCTGGCCGCCGTCGGTCAAGGGCATCCTGGTCATGGAGTCGGTCCGAGGCGATGGCGGGATCCTGACCAACTCCGAGGGCAAGCGCTTCATGTTCGACTACGTCCCGGACGTCTTCGTCGACCAGTACGCCAAGACCGAAGAAGAGGGCGACCGCTGGTACGACGACCAGGAGAACAACGAGCGCCCCCAGAGCTGCTGCCGCGCGACGAAGTGGCCAGGGCGATCAACAGCGAGGTCAAGGCCGGACGCGGTACCGAGCACGGCGGTGTGTACCTGGACGTGTCAACGCGACTGTCCGCAGAAGTGATTAAGAAGAAGCTGCCGGCGATGTATGCCCAGTTCATTTGCTGGCAGATGTCGACATCACCGCCACCCCGTTCGAAGTGGGCCCGACCGCCCACTACGTCATGGGCGGCGTGGAGGTCGACCCGGACACCGAAGGGACTGCGGTTCCGGGACTGTTCGCCTGCGGTGAGGTCTCCGGACGCATGCACGGCGCCAACAGGCTCGGGGGCAACTCCCTGTCCGAAATGCTCGTCTTCGGCCGCCGTGTCGGGCTGGGCGCGGCGGCCTATGTCGCCGGGCTCGTCGACAAACGGCCCGCCGCCAGCGAGGCGGATCTTGAGGCTGCAGGCAAGGCCGCACTCGCTCCTTTCCACGCGGAGGCTCTGACCAGGGGCCCAGACAGCTCCACGCCGGCGAATCCGTACACCGTGCATACCGAGTTGCAGCGGGTTATGAGCGGGACGTCTGCACAAGTGAGAGTTAGGTTCGGATCGCTGAGAGCGGAGCGACTCAGGCGGGTTTCCAGACTGCTGCGTCATTCATTAGCGAAAACGACCCTGCCAGTCAGAGAGGGTTGTGCGGGCAGCTTGGTGGAGGTTAGCCTTGCCTATCTTGCGATCGGCACCACCGCTGATGCCGAGCCAACCCATACCACCGGTGATATCGAGAAAGGAACGACTCATGTCCGAAGTCCTCATTCTGGAGTTCGCGGGCGCTACCGCGGACCAGTATCTAGCCGTCAACAAGATTCTCGGTGTCGACGCCAAGACCGGTGAAGGAGATTGGCCAGCGCCGTTGCAGAGCCACATCGCCTCGGTCGGTGCAGCGGGGCTTGTCGTGATCGAGGTGTGGGAGTCTCAGGACGCGCAGGCTGCGTTCATGGCTCGGCTCGGCCCAGCTCTCGGCCAGGTCGGCCTTCCCCAGCCGGATCGGATGGAGTGGCTGTCCCTCTTGGGCCGTTACAACGCCTGAGCTTCCATCAGAGTTGTAAACCGTCCGGCTGCCGACACTTCTGCCTAAGAAGGAGAGCGCTCGTTTCGACGGGTGCGTCGAGGAACTCACAAGACATCTGGCTAGAGCTCCGAAAACCATTGGAGACGCACTCTGGTACGAGCTTGCCGAAGGCTCGATGCCTTGGCCCAACCGGTTCGAGGAACCCGACAGGGCCGACGCCGCGGTCGACGCCATCCGACAGGGATCTTGCGCGAGAGTAGCCACAAGCAACCGATGCCTAACCGATGACTATCGGCGCGTGCATCGCGCGTCAAAGGCCGTCGACGAGCTACAAGATTTCCTTCTCACAAGCAGCAGCGAGGTTGCCGACTGGTTTCACGAGGAGTAGGACCTGCCCCCCGACCTTCGCACGAGGCACGTCTGGGACCAGATCGTCTAGGCCGCAGGGGTTCGGTCCGACCCCGAAACGCCTTGAGACTCGGCTCAACACCCGTCCCACCTGGAGAACGTCTACAGATCGTTCCCGCGGCACGTGGTCTCCGGAAGAACCAGGCCAGGCTCAGTTCCCGTATGACTCGTTATGCCGACATCGGCATAACGGGTCTCATGCCGAGCGGCTGGTTATGCCGAGCGGGCGCCTGATGGCCTTTGTTGTTGCTGCTCAGGAGCGGTTCTGGGGTTCGAGCTGCTCGGCATAACCAGCGACCTCGAGGGACTCCTCCGGCGTTGCACGACACAGGTCGCGCCCTGCGGACCCGCACAGGTTCGTCCCCGCTCTCCATCAAGAGTCAGGCTGAGATGCAAGCAAGGGATGGGCCCTCGCAACTTCCTTGCGTTTGGCGGCCAGCCAACACGATGACCGAAGACCGTCAGTCGACCTCAGGCGGCACACATCCAAGGGGTCCGGCTGTGGCACGGATTATGCCGACCTCTCGTGCTCGAAACCCCTGCCCTGCAGGGGAGTTCGTGTCCACATCGGCATAACCAGCCGCACGGCATAAGCCCTGCCCGCAGCATTCACTGGGACAAGGGCGAAACGAAGACGTCGCCCGTCTCACATCCTTGGAAGTGAGACGCCTCGACCCAAGAGCCGAGTCGAGCACCGCGCCCGTGTCCGTCCAATCCCAGAAGTTGGTCCGGAGTTGCGTGTCAAAGTGATGGTCGCAGGGTCCGCGACTCAGCGTCTGTGGGTCGCTTCGGTCCCCTCACTTTCGGGCGAGCACCCGCGCGCAATCCGGCCGACCTTCGCCGTCTGGCGAGACATTGCCGGTAGAGGGTCTGCCGGGAGACCTCGAGCTCCTTGCAGAGCTCGCTGACCTTCGTGTCGGGCTTGCCCATCCAGGCCATCGCGAGCCGCACCTTCGCGGGCGTCATCGTGAACGGCCGGCCCCCGGCCTTAGTCTCGTTCGCTGAAGTTCTCCCCCGTGCGCGGACGTCCTTGGTCGGCATGGCAGGCCGCCAAACGGCCTCCCGAACATGGCTGAACACGGCAATTCGCAACTCGAAAGCGTGTGCGGGGGAGAGCCCACCGTGGGTTCAGGTGAACTGCCGCGAGGTAGGTCAGGCCAAGTCCGGTGGGCTCGTGGCCCCGACACCCGGTGTTCGGCTTGTTGGCAGGGCAAGGTGATGGAACCGCGCGTGCTGCACGGCGAACAGGGCAGCTTGGCCTCGAGCTTCGGGGGCGACCGAGCGTGGACTAGCTGACGTCATCTAGTCGAAAGCCGACCTTCAGACCGACCTGGAACTGACCAACGGCGCTATCGGTGATCTGGCCGCGGATCTCTGTAACCTCGAACCATTCCAAGTTCCGCAGAGTCTGGCCGGCGCGCGCCACGCCGTTGCGGATGGCCTGCTGGAGACTGTCAGGAGAACTCCCTACGATTTCGGTGACTCGATACGTGTGATCGGACATGGCAGACCTCCTGTTGGGCGGTGAACACCTGGATCGACCATCTCATCTGGGTTAGAGGTCGTGCGCAACCCCCGAGATGGCTGCCCTCGCCAAAGCACACAAGTTTGTGAGCCACCCACGAGCCTGCCGACCTGACGGACTCGGGCCGGTTGGGTGCTCGTCTCACCAGTTGGTGCGGGACGGGCGCGTTCGGTCTGGAAGGCAGACCTGCGCCTTGGCTGGAAGTGGCCCTCAGAAGGGGCCACTCGCTGGCGACTGCCGATTGCCTTGACCGGAAAGGTGAAGCGGCTGCGCCATAGGCCGTGAGGCACTTGGACAAGTTGGTTACGGCGGGACTGTGTCGAAGTGTCTGGCTAAGAGTGCGTCGAGTTGTTCCGGAGCTTCTTCTGGGATCCAGTGGCTGACCCCTTGGAGCACTTCGTACGTGTAGGGGCCCGCGACGAAACACGGGGTGAACACAGCCCCTTGCGGTCCGATCGCCGCATCGCGGTCGCTCCACAGGTACAGGGTGGGAACGGTGATCTTTGCGCGCAAGGCGCGCGGACTTGACAGAAACATCGCCCGATACCAGTTCAGTGCGCCGCGGGCTGCATCGCGGTCGCGCATACGCTCAGCATCGCGCGCAGCGGCCTGTGATGACATACCCGTCGAGCGCAGTGAGCGTTCCCAGGACTTCCCCGACGTCAGCTTCCGCTCGGGAAACCAAGGCAGTTGGAAGAAAAGTATGTACCTGGATTTCAGCCCCTGACTGCTGGTGAACATCGCCCGGAAGAAGGCCGCCGGATGCGGAACGGACAGGGCTGTCAGGGACATCAGAAGATCCGGTCGCCGGGCCGCGACTTCCCAGGCCACGGCAGCACCCCAGTCGTGCCCGACCAGATGCACGGGCCCAAGACCGGCGCTTTCGATGAGCTCAACGATGTCGTCGCTCAGTTTCGAGGGTCGATAGCAGCGAAGGGGACGGGGTCGAGCGCCGGGGGAGTAGCCGCGTTGGTCGGGTGCGATAGTGCGGTATCCGCGCGCGTGCAGGAGCCCGGCAACCGCGCCCCAAGAACGCGAGTCCTGTGGGAAACCATGCAAGAGAACTACTGGTGTCCCATCGACCGGGCCCGCGTCATGCACGTCGAAGACGAGCCCTTCCCGCGTGAAACCGGTGATGCGCTCGGTGCCCATCGAACTCCCTTCAACGCCACCATGGATATTGCAGGCAGGAGGTGACCAGCCCGCGCTATGAACCCCCCCCAGGTGTTCCTGGCGACGGCCTCCAGGTCTACAGGTCTACAACCGCTGGGATTACCCGTTCGCCCATCAGTTGCACGGGCAGCAGTGCGCCGGCGTCGGCAACCGTGCCGTGCGCGACCTGAACGCCCAGTTCGGCCAGCTCGTGGAGATGTTCGATCGTTGCCTCGACCCGTTCGCCGTGCTCGCCCAGGTCGAATCGTGTCTGGACGGTCTTTTCGATCTCGGAGTAGTCCCGGCCTTCCCGGCTGCAGTGTTCCCGAAGTACGTCCAGCTTGTGGGCCAGCTCTGGGCTGTCGAAGATGTTGCACGCATCGGCATANNAGGTGAGTTGAGCGTACGTGCGAGTTGGTAATACTTTCCGTTGTATGGCCCATCGTTGGCACTCCACATCTGCTGGCAAATCTGCAGAGCCTCCTCAAGACGTTCGAACCGTTCGGTGGTGGACGGGAAGAGCAGGCCCAGTCCGCGCGCCTCATCCTCGTTCCATGCCGCGCCGATACCGAGCATCGCCCGGCCGCCGGATAGTACGTCCAGGGTGGTGACCGACTTGGCCAGAAGCCCTGGGTCCCGGTAGACGACGGCAGTCACCACTGTTAGCAGCTTGACCCGTTCGGTCTTGCCGGCCAGAAACCCAAGGGTGGTGTAGGCCTCGAGCATCTCGTGCTCCGGGGGTCCTAGGGGCCCGATCTGCCACACGTGATCCATCACGCTGATCCGGTCAAAGCCTGCTTGCTCGCCCAAGCCGGCTATGTCCGCCAGCCGTTCGCGCAGCGCGAGTGGGCCGCCAGTCCAGGTGAAGTTCGGGATATGCAGACCCAGTTTCATGTGCACTCCTTGACAAAGAGTTTCTAGAGCACGAACGGTTGCCTTCTCTGCAGGAAGATAATACGAACATGCTCTCAGGGTCGAGACCCCACGTCTGGGCGAAGTCATCAAAAAGACCGTAGCGCGCGGTGGGGGACCTTCCTGGTTCTAACCTTGCAAGCAATCGTTCAATCTGGCCCGCGTTTTGAGGGAGTCAGTGGCGTCTTGCGCAGTAATGTCGTGCCATGAACATGACTATGGGCATAGTCGTTGTTGAGCTTCCCGGGCGGTCAGGCCCCGGACCAGGTCAAGGACCAGGTCAAGGACCAGCACCAGTACCAAAGCCCGGGCCCAGGCCGGGACCAAGGCCAGGGCCCGGGCCAGGACGTAGAGGTCTCGTCTAGGTCGGCAAGGCCTGGGAACCGCTGATCGACAGCTGCCAATCGGGCTCGCATGACCAGAGTTCTGGCGCTGGAGGCGAGTGGATCGTCGATCCTGCCGGAATCGTGGGTCACGTACTTGTCGCCGACAACCACGATCGGTTGCCCTCGACAGCATCACCGCGTCTCGACGCTGCCGAGGTATTCGCGCCTCGGAGCAGGAACAGTTCAAGTTGTGGCAGGTCGCGGGCGGATACGGTCGTGCCAAACAAGGCCGATCTCATCGACAAGCCAGCGTGATCCCCATTTGTTCGCGGCGAATTGTCTCGGCCAGCGGGAAGTGGCTCGTCCACACCTCATGCTGACGGCGCCCGCAAGTGCACCAGGAGCGCGATGCCGGTGCGCCGCCAGGGACCTGGTTCAGGGATAGCGAACCTCTTCGCATCGGACCATTTCTCGCCTCCCTGGCCGGCGGCGGTAGCGACCTGGGAGGCGACTTCACAGGCGGCGGGCGGTGCTAGGGGCTCTCTGGTTCGGCGCACTCGATGCGGCCGTCGTCGATCGCGGCGACGAACGCCGTGAAGTCACGTAGGTTCTGCTCAGCGTAGGCCTCGCTGAAGTCGGTGATCGCGCGGTCGAAAGCGTCCCCGGTGCCCAGGTATGCGGCGATCGACGCCGCGTCGCCAGATCTTGCGTGTCCGCGGGCGAGCGTGCGACCGCACAACCGGGCGTAGAACTCGACCTGGTTCGGCGTCGCTCCCTCGACTTCGACCGAACCCTTCCAATCGCGCAGTTGACGGATGTAGAACTGCCGGCTCTCGCGTCCCTCAGCCCAGCCCAGGAAGATGTCGGACTGCGCTTGCACCATCTGCTGGCCCTCGACGACCCGTTGGCCGCTGTTCGGATAGGCGCTGGCACCGAGGAACTCCTCGAGGACGGAGGGACCGGCTTCTTTGAACTGTAGGAACAGCGGGTCCTCCCGGTCGCGACCCTGAAGCAGCATGATCAGGCATCGAGTGCCGACGCTGCCGACCCCCACGACCTTGAGGGCCACCTCGATTGGGGTGAAGCGTTCCAGCAGGGCCCGCCGATTCTCAGAGAGAGTGGACTTGTACTGCTCGAACCCGATCCGCACGACCTCCTCGAGCACCGCCGGGTCGGCTTCGTCTGGCAGCTCACGCAGCGGTACCAGCAGGGGCGGCTGGCTGCGGATGCGGTATTGGCCGTTGACCTCCTCGGCCAGCTTGGCCAAGGCTTGCAGGCTCGTGCGTTTGCGCGCCTTGCTGCCGAATCGCTTGACGCGCATTGCGAATTCGGCGCTGGTCATATGCCCGACTGTCTTCAGATCCTCGATCGTGAACTGGTCATACCACAGGTCGAGGAACCCCATCGGCGCGTAGTGGGCCATCGCCTTGCGGTAGGCCCTGGCCGCGGTGGCGGTGGCCCGCCGAGTGGCGCTACGGCCGAGGCCGAGATGTTGCCCGGCCACGGTGAAGCTGGCTGCGAGGCGCTTGACGTCCCACTCCCACGGCCCAGGCAGGGTCTCGTCGAAATCGTTGGCGTCAAAGACGAGTTCTCGTTCCGGAGAGGCGTAGGCACCGAAGTTGGACAGATGCGCGTCGCCGCCGAGCTGAACCTGTAGCCCCGAGGTGGGCGTGGGCGCGAGGTCGGCGGCCATGATGCGGGCCGTGCCGCGGTAGAAGGTGAAGGGCGAAACGCGCATGCGGGCATGACGCACCGGTATCAGCCACGGCACTCGGGTGGCGTTCTGCTCCTGCAATAACGTCACCGGATCGCGGCGGTCGGTTGCGGGCTGCCAGGCCCCATGGCTCGACCGAGGGACGCGCCTGCGTGCTTCTCGTCCAATCTCGTGGCGCTCTTGCAGTGTGTGCTGCACGGGAGTCGTGGATTGCACGGCAGTTCGTGTCGGTGCGGAGGCCTTGGCCGTGCGCTTGCGTGCNNTGGCTGGGCTCTTGGGTGCCGGCGCGGGGGCTGGCGGCGCAGCCTTGGCCGTGCGCTTGGGTGCTGGGGCGGTGGCTTTGGCTGGGCTTTTGGGTGCCGGCGCGGGGGCTGGCGGCGCGGCCTTGGCCGTGCGCTTGCGTGCTGGGGTTGGTGACACGCTCAGACCTCCATCGTTTCGTTGGCCGTCGTTGTCTTTCCTCGCGCAACTGCAAAGAGTGCTCCTACGCTCACGTTCCGCGCGCGCCTACGGGCCGCAACTTCGAGGTTCGAAGTAGGCACGAGCACGCGCAAGCCGCCGGGGTGAATGCGGAACCTCAGGGGCGTGCTCATGTCCAGCGCCTCCCCGTCGACCCCTGCGAACGCCGAACCGGAGCGTGATCTCACCTCGAAGGACTCGCAGGTGAACTCGTGCCAGCCGGGGTCACGCGCCCGCAGCCCCACTGCCGAGGCCGCCATTAGCCTGGCAGCCGCAGGCCCTGAGGCCGCGTTCACCGCGAAGACGCCCAGGTTGCCGCTGTCCAGACTGCGGCGCTGTGAGACGTCGACCGATGGGCCCAGTACGTACGGGTTGTTCGACACCATGATGAGGAAGGCGCCGTCGACCTCGGTGCCGTCGGGGGTGGTGAACTGCAGGTCGAAGGGTTCGGCTGTGCTCCCGAGCATTTCTGGCAGGAGTGCCCTGGATGTCTCACGCTTGGCGTCGCGGTAGCTATCCTGCTGGACGATCGTCGCGTACACGCCGAGGGAGACGTTGTTGACGAACAACCGGTCGCCGACCGTCGCGTAGTCGATGCGCCGCTGGACCGCGTCGTGGAAGGCATCCATGCTGGCCCGCGGGTCCTCGCGGTCCAACCCCAGATCGAGCGCGAAGTGATTTCGGGTGCCAGCCGTGACGCACACGAACGGGATGTCGTGCTCGATGGCGATGGATGCCACCAGCGCCTGCGAGCCGTCACCACCGGCCATGCCAAGGCAGTCGGCGCCGCCGACAATGGCATCGCGCGCAAGCTGCTCAAGGTCGAGGCCGTGATCGAGCAGTACGGTCTCGACGCCCAGCTCGCGGGCACGTTCGAGTAGCCCGAACTTCTCTACCTTGCCGCCGCCCGACCACGGGTTACAAATGAGCACGGGGTGTTGAGGCCGCCACCTCTCGCCAGCGAGCTGTCTATCCAGAACATGCAGGTCGGTCACGAGTGCGGCNNNGAGCTCGACGCCATGGTTCAGCAAGAACACGAGAACGGCGACCAGCAGCAGCAGATCCGCCCCAAGGGCCAGGATTGCAAGCACGCGGTGTCGCGTGGTCACTGCGGGCGCGGTCACTGTGCCGGGTGTGATCGCCATGCGGGCTCGTCCCATCGTCGATGTCCTCTTACCGATCCTGTTCCTGCGTTCGCCGCGCGGACTCATCCATGTGGGGTGATTCGCTCACTGCGGACACTGGGCTCGGGTAGAAGGAATCGGGCATGGTTTCTTGGTCTTCGTCAGCCAAGACGGGAGGGCCGCAGCGCCCAGCGCCAAGACGTTGAAATGGCAGGTAGTACGGGTAACCACGTGGGCGGCCACCCGCGACCTTGCTGTGGATCGTGTAGTCACCGAGGTCGGGTTGGCGCTGAGCTGGCAGCGCAGGAAGTTCCTTGGGTTGATAGGTGACCCGCAGGTTACGTCGATCGTGGTTGAGCACCCAGACCGTTTCGCATGCTTCGGCGCCGAGTCCGTGCGGGCCGTGTTGTCGGTGTTGGGTCGTAGGTTGCTGGTCGTGGACTATTCCGAGGAAGATGGCGACCTTATCTGTGACCAGGCGGAGATCCTGAGGTCGCTGTGCGTGGGCTTGTACGGGCGGCGGGCTGGCGCGAGTCGTGCGGCACGCGGGGTCGCTGCGCTCGTGGCGGACACGCTGTGACGTTGCAGGCGTACCGGTTCGCGCTCGACCCGACACCCGCTCAGGTTCGGGTGCTGCGCTCGCACTGCGGTGCGGCCAGGGTGGGGTTCAACTGGGGCTTGGCCCACGTCAAGGTGGTCATGGGGCAGCGGGAAGCAGAAGCGACTTATGGCATCAGCAAAGAGGACCTGACCCCGGCTGTGTCGTGGTCGCTGTAC
>PMJN01000484.1 GCA_003157445.1 Micrococcales bacterium | reverse complement strand
AGTAGACACCGCGAACCCCATCATCAGCGTAAGGCGTTTAGTGTCAAGCTTTTGGTCGGTGCCTCGTCCGTCGTCAGTCCCTGCATAGCGGTAATGGGGTTGGTCCCAGCAGCGCGTAATCGGGTTGGTGTGACGACGGACGGGGCTGCCCATGATGATGGGCGAGGTAACCGTGGTTCCTCAATGCCGCCTAGGGCTAGCCCCGGCCGCCAGCTTGATGAGCCGCCTTGTTCTCTCAGGCGGCGATAGGCATCTGGTGGTGGTTGGTGCCGTGAGTGGCGATGATCGGATCCCACCTGCGGCCGGTGGTGATGACGNNTTGTTGTTCTCCCTGCTGGTCAGGTACCGGTAGCGGGCGTCATAGACCGGGTTGGCGTGTTGAGCTCCCCAAACCGCCCGCCACGCTGCTAGGCGTAGCCCGGGTCTGCCTTGGCCGGTGAGTTTGGTGCGGCCGACGAACGTCCCGGACATCTTCTCGCGCGGCGCCAGGCCCGCGTGTTTGACCAACGCCCGGGAGGTGGCGAATCGGGTGAGGTCCCCGGTCTCGGCGAGGATCGCCGCCGCACCCAATGCGGACAGGCCGGTGATCGAGGTGGCCAGCTCGCTGAGGTGCAGCTCGTCCAGGACGGAGGTCATTCGGGCTTCGGTGTCGGCCAGGCGTCGTCGGGTCTCGTGCCAGTCCTGCAGGAGCAGCTGTACCCGTTCCAGCGCGCCGGGCCGGTGGGCAAGCACCCCAGCAGGATCGGCCAGAGCGGCGAACAGTAGTCGGACGATCCGAAGACACGTTCTCTGCCCGCCCTGACGGGTGACCTCGCGGCGGGCCGCACCCTCGAACCTTGCCTGGCCTAGACGTCGGGTCCGGGTCAGGTCGGCGCCGTCACGGTCCAGGATCACGCTCATTGCCGCCGGCCACGTCGACGACCGAAACGGCTTCTTGGCGGTGTCCAAGGCTGCGGGCCACACGCATTCCAGTAGGTCGCGCATCTGCTGAATCTGGCTAGTTGACTCAGCGATCAGCTGATCCCGTCGGGCACCGAGATGACGAAGCCGGCCCCAGGTCTCATCCACTGGTTCCGGTACGTAGCAACGCAGCTGAGCGGTCAGGCGGGCGATGAGGACGGCGTCCTTCTCATCGGTCTTGTCGAAAGTCAGGTCCTCGGAGCGTCGCGCCCACGACGTCATCAACGTCTGTACACACACAAACGACAGGCCCCGGTCCGCAGCCAACTGGCCCAGCACCCGCCACCGGTGTCCGGTCGGCTCACAGGCCACCGTTGCTCCGGCGAACCCGCCCCTTGCCGCACGTTCGGCGGCCCAGTCCAGAGCGACACCCAGGTCCCAGGCCCGGCAACGGAAGGTCCGCCGAGCCAGCACCTTCGAGTCGTGATCGGTGACCACGACCATCTGTTTCTTGTCGGCCAGATCGATACCGACGATCGCGTTCGCCGTCGGCACCAGCTCCCGAAGACGACTCAGTCTTGCGTTCCTATTGCGGTCACCCCGGGACACTCCATTAGCGTTGTTCATCGAACGTCCTCCTCTGCGAATTGGGACACCAAGCCCGTCAAGCGCATCAGGAGGACGTTCCCACGTCCTGGACCGACACGCAGAAGGTCTTTCTATGCCGCCNNCCTCAAGGCCCTCCGGCCGCTACGCGGTCGGGCTCCGCCCGAGCCTTGACCCCGACGCCTACTTTGACGTGTGCGCCGCGGTCGAAGACAGCCCAAATCTGAGGTCACCGGGGCCTTGACACGGCCCCGCTCCTTCAGGGATGACCTGCTGTTACCCGTCGGGATGACAGGATTTGAACCTGCGAACCCTTGACCCCCAGCCCTGGGCCGCATGTTCACCGCAGTTCGCCAATGACCGAATCCTGACCGCTACCAACGATTTGGACACTGGCGAACACTCACAAACGTCAGCGAAATCTGCGGTCTGGCTACACATTTGGCTACATGACCTCACGCCCAGGCGTTCGCGAAGGCATCCGAAAGAGTCAGCCCATACCCAGGTCTGTCCCTGGCTTCCCCTCTGAACTCCCAAGCGGAAAGCTAGGTAGGGGCCTGCCGGAGGCTCGCAAGCGGCCTCATCGAATGTTGGCGTCGGCCCGGGGACATCGGCCGCCGACTGTGGGTGGCCACGCCGCCACACGGCACCGCGCCGGCGTCAGTGAGCCGGTCGGCAATTGGCGTAACTCGAACGAATCATCTATCTGGACAGTGGACGTCACCTGGGACGGGCCCGGGTTCGACCAAATCCGTCTCGGACGTAAGCAGGTGCGAAAGGACTTCAGGTGAACTTCGTGTCCAGGCCGGTAGTCGTCAGGATGGTCTTGATGAGGAGCTGATGTCTGGGTAGTCCTCGATGACGGCGAGGAACTTGGTGGGCATCTCACTACGCGCCACTTTGCTCGGCTCAATCACCCGGGCCGAACTTCCGGAGATACTCGTTCTCCTTCTTCAGTTCGATCATCTTGAGCTCACGCCCGACGGTCAGCCGATGGAACCGCTCGAGGTCCACCAGCCGCTCGAGCTCATTGACTCGTTGCTCTGCAATCTCTCTATGTGCCTGGTTCTGCTTGGTGACGTCCCGGGCGGCGGCGAACACCCCCAACACCTTGCCGCGGGCGTCGCGGTAGACCGACGCGTTGTACAGGATTTCGGTCAACGTCCCCTCCCGGTGGCGCATCGTCAGCGCGTAGTCCACGGCCATGCCCTGAGCGAAGACCAGCTGGTAGATCGCGTTGGCCTTCTCCGGCTCGGTAAAGCACTCCGAGAACGCGGTCCCGATCAGCTCCTGGCGGGGTACACCGGTGGCCTTGACTGTCGCCTCGTTAGCGTCGGTGATCAAGCCCTCGGGGCTGATCGCCACCAACGCGTCCAGACTCGACTCAATCATCGAACGAGCCGCCTCGAACGCCTCCTGAAGCTCCACCGTCCGAGCCGCTACCTCTGCTTCAAGGGTTCCTCGATGGTGCTCGAGCAGGTCGCTGAGCTCCTTGAGCCGCAGAAGGTTGCGCACGCGCAGCCACAGCTCGGCCCGGTCGACGGGCTTGGTCAGGAAGTCCTCGGCGCCCGCCTCCAGCCCGGCCAGACGTGCCTCCCGGTCGGTCTGTGCCGTCACCATGATGATGGGGATGTTGGCGGTTGCCGGGTCTGCCTTGAGGATTTTGGCCACCTGCCGCCCGTCCAGACCGGGCATCATGACGTCCAGCAAGATCAGGTCTGGCGGGTCTTTTGCGATGGAGACCAGCGCTTCCTCGCCGCTGGCTGCGGTGCGCGTGTCATAGCCTTCGGGCACCAGCAGAGCCTCGAGCAACCGACAATTCTGGCTCTCGTCATCGACGATAAGAATGGCAGCCGCCGCTGTCATGTGAGCCGGCGCTTTGGCTGCGTTCCTCATCCGCCTTCATCGCCAGGGCGTTGAGGGCGATGACCGGATGGATGCTGTCGCAGGGTCGTGCTTGAGA
>PMJN01000475.1 GCA_003157445.1 Micrococcales bacterium | reverse complement strand
CCGAGGCCGGCCTGCCACAGGATCGAGATTGTGAAGAAGATGCTCACGAACGCAGCGAAGTAGACCAGCGCCAGAATCACCCCGCCAGTGAAGGCCGGGTGCGAGAAAAGGTGCGGCGGGACGAGCGGGCTCTTGCCCCGTTTAGTCACCAAGACCTCCCACACGCCGAACAGTGCGATCAGCGCCACGCCGCCGGTCAGGCACAGATATGTCCACAGCGGCCAGCCCTGGTCCTGTCCCTCTATGAGCGGAACCAGGATCGCGACGAGGCCGCCCGAAAGGAGCACCAGACCCAGGAAGTCAACACCGCTTGACCCACCGCGGCTCTCAGACCCCTTGGGCAGCATGAAGCGGGCCGCGATCAGGGCAGCGATGCCGAAGGGCAGGTTGACGACGAACACGAGGCGCCAGCCGTTGGTGTCGCCGAACGCCTGAATGAGCAGTCCGCCGATCAGCGGGCCCAGAGCTGAGGACACGCCGATGACCGCACCCATGATGGCGAAGGCTTTTCCACGAGTGCGGCCGCTGAAGAGTAGCTGGATGTAGGCGGTCACTGAGGGAAGGTAGATGCCTCCGGCGAGCCCCTGGATGACCCTTGCGACGATGAGTTGGTTGTCGCTCTGGGCTAAACCACACGCGAGGCTGGCCACGGTGAACAGGCTGAGCCCGGTGATGAAGACCCACTTGTGTCCGAAGCGGTCACCAAGGCGCCCTGCCGGGATGAGGGCTAGACCGAACGCCAGCGCGTAACCGGAGATGATCCACGACAGGGTCGCCTCCGAGGCGTTCAGACTCGTGCGGATCGTCGGCAGGGCGACATTGACGATCGTCGCATCCAACAAAGACATGAACATGCCGATGAGCAGCACGCCTAATGCCTGCCAGGCGTGAGCGGGTGTGGCCACACCACTGCTCGACGAGATGGTGGTCGAAGCCACGATCAAGAATCCTTTCGGGGCGGTATTTCCGCTTCGGAGGCGCCGACGTGGATGTCGAGCCAATGGGCAAGGGGTGCCGAGGCGCGAAGCACCGAGACGACCTTGTCCTTTGCCTTGGGGGTGGCCAGCCACGGCTCGACCGGCCACTGCTTCCAGGTGACCAGACCCTTCATTCGCAGCAGCTCGATCCGGGGGTGATCCTTTGGATAGCCTCGCGGGGCCGTCGTCAGGGTGCTCGCCGCGGTGATGGTCAGCCCCGCGACGCGAGCTCGGTCCGCCACCTTCGCCAAGGCTTCGCCTGGCAGATCCAGGGCGACTGCGCGGCGGTAGCGAGCCAGCTGGTCCGACGCGAAGGCATAGGTACCACTAGCCACCGCGAGCCCATCGGCGGAAAGCTGCACGTACCCATGGCCGGCCAGAGTGGCACCGATTTGAGTCTTGTACGGAGTCTTGTCGGCGCTGAACCGGATGTCACGGTTGGGGCGGAAGATCTTCGGCTCACCGAACTCGTCGCTGAGCTCGGCCAAGAGCTCCTGCATCGGGGCGCGAACCAGTTCGTCATAGACCTTCTTGTGCGCCTGCCAGTAGGTCTTGGAGTTGTCGGCCTCCAGACCCTCGAAAAAGTCGAGGATCGCGTCGGTCCATCCCTGGAACGTCACTGTGGTCCTTTCAGCCGGGAATGGTCATGGCAGCCGCGGGTCATATGGCAGCGGCAGGGTCGGCCCCAGACTCTTCCGCAGTCGTGCAAGCAGGATTGTCGTCCCTTAATGGGTGGCGGGCCCGGAGCGTGGTCCAGACCGTCCACGTGACCGCGATTAGTGGCACGGCCACGACGGCACCGATGACGCCGTAAAGGATGGTGCCACAGGCAACTGAGAGGGCTACTGCCAGCGGGTGGATGTTAACCGCGCGGCTCATCACCAGCGGTTGGAGCAGGTGACCCTCGATCTGGCCGATGATCACAATGAGGGCAAGTACGAGCAGGGCGATGAGGGGTCCGCGTGCGGCCAGGGCCACCAGGGTGGCCACGAACAGGGCGATGGGAGCGCCGATCAGGGGGATGAAAGTGGCGAAGAAGGTCAGCATGGCCAGGGGCAGCGCCAGCGGGACCCGCAGGATCAGAAGTGCCACACACACCAGGGCGGCGTTGGTGGCGGCAATGATGACGATCCCCCTTGTATAGCCGGCGAAGGTAGCCCATCCAGCGCGCGCGGCGCAGTCCCAGCGACGGCTGGTTCTGCCTGTCTGGCTGAGTACCCAAACCCAGATCCGGGTACCGGAGTTGAGGAAGAAGACCGAGCAGAACACGGCCAGAGCGAGCCCGGTGAGGACTTCGACTGCGACACTGGCCCCGCCGAGCGCCTGGCCTGCCAACGAGCCACCGTTCTGGGTCACCCAGCCACGGATTTGTTGTCCGGCCTGGGTCAGATCGACAGCACGGACGTGGAAGGGGGCTCCTGCTAGTGACCGCTCGATTTCGTTCAAACCGCTGACGAACTGGTTCGACAGCTTCGTGCTCTGGGCTGCAACTGAGTCGGCCACGAAGGTGAAGATCCCGCCGATCGCCACGATTGTCAGCAGCAGCGCCACCGCAACGGACAGAGCTCGGGGAATCTTACGTGAGAGGAGGTCGACCAGCGGGCGTAGCAGGGCTGTGATGACCAGACCGACGAATACGGCAACTGCAACCAATGTCAGCTTTGCCAACGCGACGAAGAGCAGGTACACGGCGACGGCGACGATGATCACGCGCCAGGCATATGCCGCCGTGATCCGCAGGCCAGGATGTACGGTGGCGCCGTGCTTCACCGCGGCGCCTGGCTCACTGAGGCAGCCGGGCGGCGGGGCGCCCCCCGGCTCGGGTGCGCTATCCAATGACGTCATTGCAGTCCTCGCCTCTTGCGTAGGCCACCGGGCTGAGCCAATCGCAATCTACCCATACAACCGGGCAATCCCCGGAATCTCATCCCTGTTGGGCTTTGATTCTGTCAGTCGACCCGGCCAGGCAGTAGTACCACGGCCGGCAGATGGCGTTCCCTTCCTCACCCGGGCGCGGCGTGAAGGTCGATCTGCACGGCCAACCCACTATCGGGGACGTTGCTCAGCTCGATCGTGCCGCCATCGACGGTGATGAGGCGATGCACGATGGCCAGCCCGAGTCCGCTGCTGGAGGTGGTGTCGCGTGACGGGCTGTCGCCTGGCTGGGTCCAGAACCGGCGGAAGGCCTGGTCGCGTTGGGCTGAGGTCATACCTGGTCCGCTGTCGATGACCTCCAGTCGGACGCGGTCGTGATGCTGGCGAATCGCGACGGTGATCTGCCCGCCATGCGGGGTCACATCCAGGGCATTGGCCAACAGGTTGTCGAGAACCTGCTCCAGATGTCCCGGAGTGGCCGCGACGCTGGCCTGGCTGGAGGATGTCAGGAGCTGGATGTGACGTTCCGCCGCCAGTGGCGACCAGATAGCCACCCGCTCCGCGGCGAGCTGGGTGAGGTCGACGGTGACGGGGGCGGGTTGGGTGTTCTCGGCTCGGGCCACGGCCAACAACCCGTCGACGAGCCTGGAGAGCCGCGCGATCTCGCCGAGTGCACCGTCCAGCTCGCCTGCCGCGGCCGGGTCTACGTCGTCGTGGAGCAGCTCGAGCCGCAGCCGCAGCGCCGCAAGCGGTGTCCGCAACTGGTGGCTGATATCGGCCACCAGGGTTCGGTGGCTGCCGACCAGGGCCTCGAGGCGGCCGGCCATGTCGTTGAATGTGCCCGCGAGGTGTCGTGTCTCAGGCGGTCCCATCTGGGTGGAGGCACGCACCGTGAGCTCACCGGCCCCGAGACGGTTGGCGGTGGTGTCGAGCCGTCGCAGCGGGCGCCCAACCCATCTGGCCAGCGCAATGCTCAGTGTGGTGGCCAGCAAGATCGCGGCCAGTCCGGTCAGAGTGAGCCCGAGCCAGAGGCTGGCGACCTGTTGGCTGAGGGGCTGTGCGGCTCGTTGCACGACCGCCGCTCCCACGATTCGCGAGCCGGAGTATGCCGGTCGCAGCACGAGCAGACCGTCTTGCGGATTCTCCTGCCACTGTTGAACGGTCTGGCCGGACAGGGCCGCAGCTACCTGGGCTGGGGTTACCCGCAGCTGTGCGGGGCCGCGGATGACAACGTGTCCGCTCTTGTCGTAGACGGCGATCTCGTCGTTGCCGACCAGGGCTGGGCGATAGCCGAGTATGCCCGAGATCAGCGTCCCGTGCTCGTGGTCGGCGAGCTGTTCTTCCGCAGCGCTAGCCAGGGCTGCGGAGGCCGAGACCGTCTGGTCGGCGAACGCCTGCCTGTCATGTGCGGAGGCCATCACGCCGAGCGGCACAACCACGCCGATCAGCAGGGCGAGAGTCAGGCCGAGGAACGCCGCGAGGATACGTCGGGTCACGGTGGGATGCTATTCGATCGATGCGAGTCGATAGCCGATTCCGTAGACGGTCTCGATCAGAGCAGGATCTCCCAGCTTGCGCCGCAGGGATGCGACATGAACGTCGAGCACCTTGCTCGGCCCGTACCAATGCCCACCCCAGGCTCGTTCGAGGATCTCCTGACGGGTCAGCGCTCGTCCCGGGTCCTCGGCCAGGCAGGAGAGCAGATCGAACTCCTTGGGCGTCAAAGCGATATCGCGGTCCCCCACGAACACCCGACGCGTACGCGGATCAACGGTGAGCGATCCGTGGCGTAGTTGGCCGCTCTCAATGGGGTTGATGCGGCGCAGCACCGCTCGTATGCGGGCAAGCAGTTCCACGAAGCCGAACGGCTTGATGAGGTAGTCATCGGCGCCTGCGTCCAACGTGGCCACCCGCGTGGCTTCTTCGCTGCGCGCCGTTACTGCGATGATCGCCGCTGATGAGCGTGCACGGAGCCGTTGGCAGAGCTCCAGCCCGTCTATGTCTGGGAGCCCTAGATCAAGCAGGATCACATCGGCGGGGTCAGCCAGGAGAGCCTGACTGCCGTCAGCGGCCCTGCTCACGCCGTATCCCGCGCGAATCAGGCCGCGCTCGAGCTGTCGCCCGATTGCCGGGTCGTCCTCGATCACCAGCACGTGCAGCCCGGTCGGCGGGTTCTCGTTGGCGCGCGGTACCGCTGTTTCGTCCGGGCCTACGGCCACGAGGAGTCCCTGATCGTGACGGCCGGATGGCCTAACTGTGAGGCTCCACTGTGGCGGATGGGCCGTGAGGTCCACGGCGACGCGATCGGTAGCAGTGCCACCGCGAGCGCGAACCCGACCACCAGCGAGACCACGACAAGCCCGCGTCGCTGTCCCTTCCCGCGGGGCCGCGCTCGATCCGCGCGCGGCCACCAGTCCCACCCGGACAGCACCACTGCGTCCTTGATGTGGCCCAGGACGTGCACCGCCATTAGGACGAACCAGATGGCGAAGCTGGCCTTGTGCGCGAAGAGGATCAGCCCCGGCCTGGAAGGCGTTACAGCTAGCAGGGCCACGCCAGTGGCCAGGAGCGCCCCCGTGAAGATGATCAGCAGGGGTGCGGTCCAGCGCAGCAGTGAGGCAGGTGGCCCGTGGCGTACGTATGCGGGGTTGTTGGTGTAGTAACGGATGAACCGGTAGAAGGTGCTGGCGAACTTGAGCGCGACCAGTGGGATGAGCACCAGTCCGATGAAGATGTGCAGGGTGATCAGCTGGCGAACCTGCAGGATGGTGATTCCCTCAACGAACAGCGCGACCAGCAGAACCACGCCCACAGCAGCGGTCAGGCGAGCATTGCCATCGGCGCCTTCGGCCCCCTGTTCGCGCATCGAGTCTTTGCCCCAGATTCGTGTTAGTGCCATGACCTCAGTCTTCCGTAATCACAAGCGCAAGGGTCGGGCAGTCGGCAACTGCACGGCGGGCGTACGCCATCAGCTCGCTGGTGACCGGCCGGGGATCCAGCACGGGGTAGCCCCACTCATCCAGAGTGATCCTCTCGGGCAGGAGTTCGGCGCATATCCCGTGGGCTTGACACGCAATCGGGTTCACCCGCAGGTGCGCGCTCATGAGCCCCCCGCATCATCGGGCAGAGGGAGCATGGGGTGTCGGGCCGGCGGGCATGGGTTGCCACGTTGATGGCGGGCCAGGTCCTGCGCGAATGTCTGCAGCGCGCTGGCCACGAAGCGGGCAGTGCCGTCGGGGTGGTGGCAGGCGCCCCGTCCCTCCACCAGGCTCAGCCGGCGATCCAGGCGATGGCGGACGTTCGTGGTCTTCCCGCCTCGGTTCAAGACGGCGAGATCGTCGGCGATCGCAGGCAGGCCCAAGGTGCAGGGGCCGCACTGTCCCGCGCTTTGGTTGGCCAGCCACGTTGCCACCCGTTGGCTCTCGGCCAGCCCGCACGCCGATGCGGGCAGGGCTAGAAGTACCCCGGCGCCGATTGCGGCGCCCGCAGCTTTCAGGTCGGCAGGGGTCAGGGGCAGGCCCAACGCGGTCTCAGCCGGGAGCCATGCCCCGAAGTACCCGCCGACCAAGACTGCCTGCACCGGTTCGGTGAAACCGCCCGCGGTCTCGAACGCGGTCTTCAGGGGCGTCCCGAACGCCAACTCGTATACCCCCGGTTGGTGCACGGCACCGGCGACCGTTACGAGTAACGAGCCAGGCGCCTCGGGTGTGCCTACCGAGCGAAACCATTGGTCGCCATAGCGGGCGATCAGCGCCACGTGTGCGAGTGTCTCCGCGTTCTGGACGAGCGTTGAGCGACCATTGACACCTCGTTCATACGGTCGAGGCGGGGTGAACGTGGGTAGTGCGGGGGCGCCGGACAGGAACCGGACCAGCGCGGACTCCTCGCTGGCCACATATTCTTTCGGCACCTGCACCACTTTGATGGAGACTGGGTCAAGACCGGCAGCCGCCCGCTCGGCTACCGCGGCATGGGCCGACGAAGGCCCGCCATGCAGGGCGACGATGACCTCACGGGCGCCGACGGCATCGGCGGCCAGTACGGCGCCGTCCAGCACCAGGTGTGGCCGGATGCGCATCAGGAGTGCGTCCTTGTGTGAGGCGGGTTCACCCTCGGCCGCGTTGACCACAACCACCGGGCGTCGGCGTCCGGCAACGGCGCGCATCTTGCGAGCGGTGGGAAAGCCTGCTCCACCATGGCCGGTCAGGCCAGCCCGTTCGACCGCGTCGATCAACATCATGGGGGCGCCCTCACCCCCGAAACCCTGTAAGAGAAGGCCTCCGTGCCGTTCAAGGTGCTCGGCCAGGGGCATCGGTCGTGCCGGAACGGGACCGCCGACCATGAGCCGGGGCAGTCCTTGCGGGGCAAGCTCGGCCGGCCGGGGGGCAGCCGGCACCGTCGGAGTCACTGTTGGCTACCTGTGGTTCCCGCGAGACCGGCCTTGGCGGATACCTGGCCGGTGGCCTTGGCGCCGTTGATGTTCAGGGTGACGGTCAACGCCAGCGGCTGGCCACTCTTGTCCTTTGTCGCGATCTGCAGCACAGAGCCGTGCAGGCCGCTGAGGTGGCCGGTGTATTGCTGAGGTTGGGACGCAGTCCCGTAGCTGACCTGGCTTCCTGTCAGGCTCACTCCACCCCCATCAGTTGGAGTGCCATCCAGCACGATGTCAAGAACGCCGTTGGTTCCTGCGCTGGTGGTAGCCACGACGCGAATGGCGATGTGCCCGCTCTGATTCGGTGCGCTCTGAGTGATAGAGCCGACCAGTGGCGCTGTAAAAGGTGGTTTGGGCAGCTGCGCCGCCGACGCCTGGCCCGTAGAGGTTGAGGGCTTGGTACCCACAGCGGGCTTGTTATGGGCGGTCGGGGAGACGGGCGTGCCGGCTTTTTGTGCCCAGCCCGGCTGGAGCGGTCCCCCGAGCCACCACCCGAACGCGAGAAGCGGCAGCACGACCGAGGCCACCGCCGAACTCACCCGAACACCGCGATGCTCCGGCCAGCCAGCTCCGAGTCGGTACCACAAGGCGATGACGACCGACCCGATGCAAACGGCGCTCACGGCCACAAACAGTGGCAGCTTCGTGTCGGTGCCGGTGCCCAGAGCGTGTATGACGGCGGTGGGCCAGCATGCATACGATGCCCAGTGGATCCAACGCCAGGTCTGGTAGCCCAGCCTTGCCCGCAACAGGCTTGTCACGGTCAGCGCGATCAGCAGATCGAACGACAATGCTCCCAGTCCGAGCCACAGCGGGCGGTAGGTGCCCGCGAACGGCAGTATGGCATCGGTCCAGGCCACCGGTGCGAACGAGTCGACGACGGTCGTGATGATGTGCATTGCGAGGAACACCAGGACCAGCAGCGACACGTTGCGGTGCAGGCCCATGGTGACAAAGCGCGGCAGTTTCGGTCGTGCGTACCTGCTGGAGGTGAGGATTCCCAGCACCATGGACGCCGTAAGCAGAACGAGTGCGGCGATACCGGTAGCGCGGGTGGCGAACCACCACACCTGACTATTCATTCAGAGTCCCCCGAGTAGCTAGCTCGAGACTAGCCAGATCAGGACCCACCCGAAACCGCCGCCGGCGGAGCCTGTTGTTGTGAGGTGTCTGCCGGGGGCTGCTGCGGGGCAGCCAACGGAGCCTGCCCGCTGCTGTCGTCTGGGGCGGCTTGCTGGTTGCTGTTGTCCGGGGGCGGGGCTGGAGCCGCCGGCTGGGCCTTGCTCGTGCTCGTCGCGGCAGTTGACGCGGCCGAGGACTGCGCAAGCGAAACGCCGAGCGCGATG
>PMJN01000074.1 GCA_003157445.1 Micrococcales bacterium | reverse complement strand
TGCCTGGTCACCGCCCAGGGCGTGGAGTCACGAGACGTCGCCGATGCACTGGAAGAGGCGGGGTGCGACGAGGCGCAGGGTTACCTCTGGCTGCATCCGGGTCCCTGGACCGAGGTGGCCCGCGTGTTCGACACCACGACCGGCACAACCTCAACAACAGACCTGACCTCACAGAGCACCGGTGGGAGTCAGAGAGCGCCACGATGAACCACCCGAGAATTGGTCGCCTCCGCGTCGCAGCAAGCCTGCTCCTGGCTGTTGCTGCCCTACTGCTGGCAGCGTGCGGTAAGACGTCTCCGGTGCCGACCCCGGCGCAAACAGCGGGGTTCGACCAGAGGCTGCACAACCTGCTGCCTGCGTCGGTCCGCAGCAGCGGGGTTCTGCGAGTCGGCACCGACGCCTCCTACCCGCCCATGTCGTCGTTCGGGCCCGGTGGTCGGACCATCATCGGCATGGAGCCCGACCTCGGGGTCCAGATCGGGCACATCCTGGGAGTACGCCTCCAGTTCGGCAACGTCGACTTCGCCCTGCTTCGCCAGCGCGTGACCAGCGGTCAGCTGGACCTGGCCATCTCGGCCATGACCGACACCCCCGAGCGCGCCAAGGCTGCCGACTTCGTCAACTACTTCAGGACGGGCACGTCCATCGTGGTCCAACGCGGCAACCCGGCCGGAGTCACCGAGCTCAATGACCTGTGCGGCAAAGTCGTGGCCGTGGAGAGCGGCACGACTCAGGTCGACCTGCTCGCCCGCACACAGGCCAACTGCCTCAACAAGCCCATCATCGTGAAGACCTACCCGAACAACTCGGACGCCCTGCTGCAGTTGCGCACGGGTCAGGCGGCAGCGGTGCTCAACGACTTTCCGCCCGCCGTCTTCCTGGTCAACGACGTGCGCACCAGGTCGCAGTACCAGCTCGCCTCGAGTCTGCAGTACGAACCGGCCTTATATGGGATAGCCGTCGCCAAGAATCAGCACGGCCTGCGTGACGCCGTTCAGGCAGCCCTGGAGCAGCTGCTCAAGAACGGCGAATACTCCAAGATCCTTGCCCACTGGCACGTCCTGGACGGCGCCGTCGAGCAGATCACCATCAACTCCGGTCGATGACGAAGGTGGCCGATGTCGTGACAGGGATCTGGAAGCGCTATCTGCTTACCGGCCTGGCTGCCAGCGTGGTGTGCGTCACTCTCCCGCTCGGGATCGGGCGGGACTTCTTCTACTGCCTCATCGGTTTGTCCAGCGCCGCCGCGATCCTGATGGGCATCCGCAGCAACAGGCCGCTCCATCCTGCGCCGTGGTACCTCTTGGCAACCGGGACCGGCGCATGGGCACTTGCCGATGCCATATACACCTGGTACGAGCGGGCGGTACCTGATGCGCCGTTCCCCGCACTGGACAACGTGTTCTACCTCGCGGTGTATCCACTGTTCATCGCCGCACTGATACTGCTCGGCCAGCGCCACGGCGACGAGCCCAGCCAGCCCATGGTGCTGGAAGACACCGCGATCCTCGCGGTCACCTTTGGACTGCTGGCATGGGTGTTCCTCGTCGAGCCGATCTGGGCCGCACACCAGCAGCCGCTGGCCAACCGCGTCGTCGGCGTCGCCTACCCGTTCTGCGCCGTTCTGCTAGTCACCATCCTGATCCGGCTCGCGACGTCGGCCAGGGCGCGCAACCCTGCGTTCCTTCTCGTCGCCGGCTCGGCCGCCGCACTCATCATTGCCGACAGCGCATTCGCCATGGGTCTGTTCGTGCCAGCCATTGCCGCCCATGGGTACCTGCTCGACCTCGGGTGGCTGATGTCGTACGTGCTGTGGGGGGCGGCAGCGCTGCACCCTTCCATGAGCGAGCTGTCCTTGCCGCAACCTCCGCGAACCCTGCGGCTGAACTCATTTCGCCTGGTGATGCTCGCGCTGACCGCGGCCATCGGCCCGCTCATCCTGGGTGCCGAGCTGATCTTCGGCCACCACCTGGACCTCTGGCCGGTCATCATCGCGGCAACCGCCTTGGTGGTGCTGGGGATCACCCGGGTAGGGCGCATCATGCGGCTGCTGGAGAGTCAGGCGAAACGACTGGGCCAGCTCGCGGACACCGACTACACCACCGGTCTGGTGAACCGCCGATACTTCGTCGACCGTCTCGGCGAGCTGTTGGAGGCTGCACACCCCGAGGTCACCGGCCTCCTGCTGGTCCACCTCGAGCGGCTCTCGGAGATACAAGACACCCTGGGGCATGCCACAGCCGACGCCATTCTGCGTGCGGTAGGCGCCCGTCTGGGCGAGCTGACCGGACAGCGAGCCCTCGTCTCACGAATACGCAACGACCTGTTCGGGGTCCTGGACCCGTCGATCACCTCCGGACAGGAAGCCGACGACGCTGCGATGGCCATCCGGCAGGCTTTGGAGCGCCCTCTTGACCTGCCCGACCTGAGTGTCTCTGTCGAGGTCAGCATCGGGGCCCTGGTCCTGCCCGAGGATGGCGCAAAGCCCGACATCGCCTTGCTCCGAGCAGACGTTGCGCTCTCGGTCGCCAGAGCCAGACCCGGGCGCACAGCGTGCTACGGCATCGGGATGGTCTCCGGGGACACCCTGGCCCCTGTGTTGATGGGAGAGCTGCGCGAGGCCATCGACCAGGGCGACATCGTCGTGCACTACCAACCACAGGTCGAGATCGCCAGCGGGCGGGTGCTGGGGGTGGAGGCCCTCGTGCGCTGGCAGCACCCGCGGCACGGACTGCTGGCACCCGACACGTTTATTCCGTCGGCCGAGCAGACCGGTCTTATCGGACCACTGACCCAGCACGTGCTCAACTGTGCGCTGGAGCAGTGCGCGCGCTGGCAGAGCGAGGGCTTGGACCTGACCGTAGCGGTGAACCTTTCGGTGCGCAGCCTGTTGGATCCTGGCCTGGTCGACGACGTGAGCTGCGCGCTGCAAAGCCATGGTGTCCCGCCGCGAAGCCTCGAGCTGGAGATCACCGAGAGTTCGGCAATGGTGAACCTGCGACGCTCCGTGGAAGTTCTCGGGGCGCTAGCAGCGCTGGGCGTGAAGCTGTCAATCGACGACTACGGAACAGGCCACAGTTCACTGGCTTATCTCCAGCAGCTGCCAGTGGGGCGGCTGAAGCTCGACCGCTCGTTCGTCACCGCCATGATCGTCGACCGGGCGAGCGCCGCGATTGTGGACTCGACCATCGAGCTTGCGCGGGTGCTGCATTTCGAGGTGGTAGCCGAAGGGGTCGAGGACGATGCGACACTGCTTCGGCTGCGGGAGATGAGATGCTCCACCGCCCAGGGTTTCGATCTCGGACCTCCGGTGACGGCCTCACTACTACCTGAGCTGATCACCCGCATTGAGCAACGACTTGCGGTCGTGCTCGCGACCTCGCAGGTCAGCACAACGCCTCCGATGCGATGACCAGCTCACGCAGCGGCTGGGCGGCCCTAGCCGCCCAGCTCGACGTCGCCCAGGACCTCTTGGATCTTGGCTGCCGAAACGGCGCCGGCGCGCAGGATGACCGGGATCTGATGGGTGCAGTCCAGGATCGTGGAGGCCAGGGCGCTGACCGAAGGCCCTGCGTCCAGGTAGACGCTGACAGCCGAGCCGAGCTGGGTGGCGGCCTCAAGGACGGTCGTGGCCGCCGGCTGGCCGGAGGTGTTGGCACTGGTGACCGCCATCGGACCGACCTCGCTCAGCAGCCGCAGCGCCGTGTCGTTGCGGGGCATCCGCAGGGCTACGGTGCCGTTGGTCTCGCCAAGGTCCCACATCAGCGAGGACTGCGCACGCAGCACCAGCGTCAACGGTCCAGGCCAGAATGCACCGATCAGGTCGCGTGCGTAGGCGGGGATGTCGGCAGCCAGGCCATCGACGGTTTGCGGGTTCGGGACCAGCACCGGCAGAG
The DNA here is from genome assembly GCA_003157445.1 of Micrococcales bacterium. Classification (GTDB taxonomy): domain Bacteria; phylum Actinomycetota; class Actinomycetes; order Actinomycetales; family Dermatophilaceae; genus UBA4719. The sequence goes on along the minus strand of PMJN01000074.1, from coordinate 6,034 downwards.
GCATCTCACGGCCGCGGCCCTTGGCCGTCAGCACCGCGGCCACGGCGTCGGAGGCGAAGGCATCCACGCCCACGCCATACACGGTGTCAGTGGGCAGCACTACGACCTCGCCACGACGCACGGCCTCGGCCGCTGCGGAAATGCCCTGGTCCAAGCCCTGTTCGCTCGTACAGTCGATCACGGGGCTCATCCCGCAAGCCTGCCATGCCGCGGACTTCCTGCACATTCGTGCCCAGGAATGTGCCCAGTGGGGACCTGCCACCGCCGGTCCAGGGACGTGTGTTTGGAACCGTTGCAGGACCTCGACCTTGGCGGTTACTGACTGTGCCCCGCGCTGGGCGAACACCTGGTGCCTGGGGCCGACCACGCTGACGATGGTGGGCGCCAATCTGGGCTGCGCCCATCTGGCCGGTTCGATATGACCGGCTGGGTCTCCTTGACATCCTCCCGGCCATCAATGAGCAGGATTCCAACTGCTACCCGCAGGCAACATGTTGAGGTTCGCGCTTCAGCGGCCGGGCCAAAACCACCAAGTCTGCACGCTGGCACCCCAGTGCCTGCCGCAGTCCACTGCGAGTCCTACACCCGAAAAGACACAACAGGTACGTTATGGCCGCCCAAAGCCAAACGCCGAGCCTTCCACCCACAGACCGAACAGTTACCTCCCGGCACCGAACAACAGGTTTCCACCCCAGAAGTGAGCCGATGAGCCCATCGGGCAGCGTGGCTGAACGGCGTGACTGTGCACGGCGCCCAGTTCATGGTGACAGTGCGCACAGCTCGGCGCAGCTGAGCTGCGATCGGTCAGGGCTCGGTTCGAGAAAGTGATGGGCCCGGCGCCCGATTTGGCAGCTCCCTGATCAGCCGGCAGCGTGTGCCGGGTGCCGGGTGCCGGGCAGGAGCTTGCAGGGCGCCAGGGGCCTGCCGATGCCACTGTCGTACTCACGCACTTATCAGTGCTCCGCTCTGGGCCCTCGGACGGCGGTGACGGCACGCGGGCGCTTGTTGAGGTCCAGGTGATCGCAGATGTCCTGCCAGACGCCGGTCGCCGATAGCGCCGCCAGCAACGAGCCCCCTTGCACGTCAGCGTGCTCCATGACAAAGAACCCCCCTGATCGCAGCAGGACGGCGCCACGGGCCGCGACCTCCAGCGGGATCCGAAGACCGTCAGAGCTGCCGCCATAGAGCGCGACCTCGGGGTCATGGTCGCGAACCTCCGGGTCATTGGGGATCGCTCCCACCGGGATGTACGGAGGGTTGCTCACCACCACGTCCACACTCCCCTCAAGATCGGGGAACGCCGCCGTCGCGTCACCGAGCCGGATGTCCACGTCCAGACCGAGCTCTTGGCGGTTGTGGATAGCCCACGCGTGCGCCAGCTCGGACAGCTCGGCCCCATGGACCTCGGCACCAGGGACCTCGTCCTTGATGGCCAAGGCGATCGCCCCAGACCCGGCGCAAAGGTCAACCACCACAGCAGGCACACCTGGTTCGGTGGTGGTCAGCAGGTGGGAGATGGCCAGGCCTGCCACGAACTCGGTCTCGAAGCGGGGCACGAAAACGCCCGGCCCGACCGAGAGCTCCAGGCGTCGGAACCCCGCCTTGCCCGTCAGATGCTGCAGCGGCACCCGGCGAGCGCGCTCGGCCACCAGGTCCTCAAAACCCGCAGGGACCGGCGCACCCATGATCATCAGCTTGTGCACCTGCGCGGCAGAGGTCTTGAGCGCACATGCGGCCAGCGCCACTGCGTCGAACTCAGCGCTGTCCACGCCGGCATCTGACAGGGTCGCGGCGGCGTCACGGACAGCGTCGCGCAATGTCGCCGACCCCGACATCACAGACCCGATGACCCGTCGGCGACGGCCGCCATCCGGGCCGCGTCATCGGTGTCCACGGCCGACTGCACGATCGGGTCGAGGTCACCGTCCAGAACCATGTCCAGGTTGTATGCCTTGTACCCCGTGCGGTGGTCGGCGATCCGGTTCTCCGGGTAGTTGTAAGTCCGTATCCGCTCGGAGCGGTCAACGGTGCGGATCTGGGACCTGCGCTGAGCCGAGGCCACCGCGTCCGCCTCGTCCTGGGCAAGCTGGTGCAGCCTGGCCCGCAGCACCCGCATGGCCGACTCCTTGTTCTGAAGCTGAGACTTCTCGTTCTGGCAGGACACCACGGTGCCGGTCGGCAGGTGCGTGATCCGAACTGCCGAGTCGGTCGTGTTGACGCTCTGGCCACCAGGGCCGGACGAGCGGTAGACGTCTACCTTGAGGTCGTTGGTGTCGATGGTGATCTCGACGTCATCGACCTCGGGCATCACCAGCACGCCAGCTGCCGAGGTGTGGATGCGGCCCTGGGACTCGGTGATCGGCACCCGTTGGACGCGGTGCACGCCGCCCTCGTACTTCAGCCGCGCCCACGGCGCATCGCCAGGCTCGGTGACCCCGCGCGCCTTAACCGAGACCTGCACATCCTTGTAGCCGCCCAGATCGGACTCGGTGGCGTCGATGACCTCGGTCCTCCAGCCGCGGCGCTCGGCGTAACGCAGGTACATCCGCAGCAGGTCGCCGGCGAACANNACCAGCAGCCGGCGCAGCTTGTCCTCGGCGACTTCCAACACCGCCTCCAGCGCCGGAAGCTCCTCGGCAAAGGCCTTGTCCTGGGTGGCCAGCTCACGAGCGGCAGCCACGTCATCCCGAGCGGCGTGCCACCCATGGTAGGCCGCGACGGTCGGCGCCAGCGCCGCATAGCGTTTGTTCAGCTTGCGCACCAGCGACTGGTCGGAGTGCACCGCCGGGTCGGCGAGCTGGGCCTCCAGGTCGGCATACTCCTGCACCAGGGTCGCAGCGGACTCCAACATCTGGGTGACCTTCCGTCAATGGCTCTCGAGGCGAAACGAACAAACAGCAACGCCGGCCCCACGACCATCACAGTCGGGGACCGGCGTGCGGGAAAGCTACTTGTCGACCTTGTCTTCGACCTTCTTCTCGACCTTTTTGCCATAGCGCGCCTGGAAGCGGGCGATGCGGCCACCGGTGTCCAGGATCTTCTGCTTGCCGGTATAGAACGGGTGACACTGCGAGCACACGTCAGAGGTGATCTTGCCGCCCTGAACGGTGCTGCGAGTCTGGAACGTGCTGCCACAGGTGCAGGTGACCGTGGTCGCGACGTAGGTTGGGTGAAGGTCCTTCTTCAACGTGTGCTCCTTGAGGTTGGGGCAAGGCCGGATCGTATGCTCGGGACTCCCTCGCGCACGGGAACCGGCTGCCAACACATCATTCTGCCAGATCAGGTACGTATGTCGAAAACGTCATCTGATTCAGAATCATTCCACCCAGCCCCCGCTATCTGCGCCGGCTCGTACAACGGCAGGTCGATGACCACCGTCGTTCCCTTGGCCTCCACCGAGCTCAGTCGCAACTGCCCACCATGGTGGTCTTCGACGATCTGCTTGGCGATGCTCAGCCCAAGACCGGTGCCGGGTATCGCCTGGTCCGTGGCATTGCTCGCGCGGAAGAACCGGGTGAACAGATCCGCCAAGTCGTGGGCCGGGATGCCAATCCCGTGGTCCTGACAGGTGATCACTGCTCGGCCGGCGTCCTGGTCCAGCCTTGCCCTGATGCTCACGACGCCTCCAGGGCGACTGAACTTGATGGCATTGGAGAGGATGTTGATAACCGCGCGATCCAGAGATCCCTGGTCACCCAGCACAATTGCCGCCTCAGGACCGTTGTCGATCTCCAGCTGGATGGCATTATCGTCAGCGAGCGGACTCAGTTCCTCGGTCACGCGAGCGATCAGTGCATGGATCGCGACTGCGCTGTGGTGGGCCTTGGTGACGCCACGTTCAATCCGACTGAGCGTGATCACGTCCTCGACCAGGCTGCGCAGCCGACCCGTGTTGCGCTGTATCACCTCGAGCATCCCGTGTTGCTGCACCGTCAGCTCCCCGGCGTCTTCCTCCGCGAGCAGCTCTACGTACCCGCTGATAGAGGTCAACGGCGTTCGCAGCTCATGACTCACGGTGGCCAGAAAGTCGGACTTCTGGCGGTCGAGCCTTTCGATCCGCGCGACATNNCTCGCGCTGGTGCACCTGGTGTTCAGCCTCCACAATGGCCCGCGCCAGGAACCCCGCAACAGCCTGGACGAGGTTGATCTCGGACGTGCTCCACGTGCGAGGTTCATTGACCTGCAGGACGTAGATCATCCCGATCACCCGCTCTTGAAGCCCGAGCGGGACCATGATGACTGCGCGGGCCCCGGTCTTGCCATAGAAGGTATGGGCTATCTCCCGTGACTCCTCGTCCACTTCGAGCAGGTCATATTGAGCCCGGAACCCCGTCGACTGCCACAGCTCCTCCGCGAACGCTCCCAGTGACGGCAGCAGTATGAGATCCTCCAGCGGTAGCAGGTCCGACCGGTGCCACTGACCGCCGAGGAGCAGCTCCTGGTCAAGACCGAGGGTATCGGCTACGACACGGTCGGCGCCAAGCCCCTCACCCAGCCCGACGCACACGACATCCAGTGCGTCCTGGGTGTTTAACGTCCCCCGGATTGCGCGTGCCATCTCGAAAGTTAGCTGGTGGGTGCCAAGAGCACGCGCCTGGACCTGTTGCAGAGCGAAGTTCTGTTTGACCAGCGCGTTGAATTCGCTGGCAACTGAGCGGATCTCGGCGGAACCCAGATCCTCGCGAGGTTGTGCACCCGACTCCCCTGCGCGCTGACGCACGATCGTGTCGCGCAACCCAGTCAGCGGCTGGCTGATAGTCAGCGCGATCTGGCGCCCCAGGACCAACATCGCCACCAGGCCCGCAACGGTGGCAGCGAGGATGAGCACCTCACCTTGTGCGGACACTGCCCGTCCCGCGAGCCCGGTCTGGGCGGACCGGGCTATGTCCTCCTGCTGGAGCCACAGGGACCCGGCAGCAATAAACGAGACGATGACGAGCATGGCCCCGCACACAAAGACGAGTCTTCGCAGACGGGCCAGAGTGGTCCACTGCTTAGCCCCCCGGTGACCGCGTCGCTCAACATGGCGATTCAGCACGGTCTCAGCCGGATAGTCGTCGCCGAAACCGGCCCGGGGCATGGTCCCCCAGGCCTGTTTCTTGCCGCGCAGGCTCGCCCACCACCCCTGCCTCTGCCACGCAACAGGTCGCCGAGGTTCTCAGCCGGAGCGCCTCGGGCCTTGGGCAAGAAAGCGATGACGCTCGCGCGCAAACGGGCCCAGACGCGCAGCGGGACGGCGCACCATGCGGCTTTGGCCTGCCCATCCTCGTCCTCGCCAGCGGCCATCGCGACCAGCACCTGTCGATTGGGCGCGAGCATGGCCGTGGTCCTGACCGCGACACGACGACGGAACCTCGCGATGACAATCACGGCGACCGACGCACAGCCCAGACCAATAGCGACGTCGGCGATCAGGAAGGTCTGTCCAGCATTCACCCTGAGTCCCTGGCAAGAAGTGCGTTGACACGGTGCATCAGCTCGCGCGGGCTGAAGGGCTTGATGACGTAGTCGCTGGCGCCGCTGGCGAAACCGGTATCGACGTCGCTGTCACGTACCCGCGCCGTGAGCAGAATTACGTCAAGGTCCTTGATGGCCTCGTTCGCCCGGACCTTGCGCAAGACGTCAAGACCCGACATGCCGGGCATCATGATGTCGAGGATGGCCAGCCTAGGAGGCTCGGCCTCGATGGCCGCCAGGGCAGCCACGCCATCAGTGACTGCGACGGTCTCGAACCCTGCCTGGTCCAGCTTGAAGACCACAAGGTCCAGGATGTCCCTATCATCATCGGCCACGACGACACGTGTCTTTGCAGGCTCAGTCATTCTCGGAAGCCCCTTTGCGGCGAACTGACTGGTCCTGCACAATTCTACTTTGGGCGAAACGACTGCACCCGAGAATGGCGAAACCCGTTCAGAGGTGCGCTGAACGGGTTTCGCCTGCGGATGTCACCGGATGAGTCCGGACCAGATAAGTCGTCCTCATTAATCTGGATCGAGGACGTCATCTGGACCTGCATGAGAAACTCGACGTTGCT
>PMJN01000145.1 GCA_003157445.1 Micrococcales bacterium | reverse complement strand
TGCGGTGCGCCTTGGGCGAGAGAAGAGTCAGGTTTCACGCGCTTTGCGTGCCCTCGAAGGCGAGGGTCTGGTCGAACGCGACCCCATCAGCAGGACCTTTCAGCTGGGCTGGGGCCTCTACACCTTGGCCGCCCGCGGTGTCGAGACACGCCTGGTGAGCGCTGCGCATGGACACCTCGAGGCCCTGGCAGAGGAACAACAGGCAGACGTCCGGCTTTGTGTCCTGATCGGGGGCCGGGTGCTGACGCTCTTGTCGTTGCCGCCCGAAAGGGCCACCGAGGCACAGGCGCCCGCCCAGACCCCCTGCGGACCGGCGCTAGCTCTGGACTGGCCCGATAGTGCACTGCGAGAGCTCGTCGCCCAAGGCGCCCCCGACCACGACGCGTTGCTCGCGGGCTGTGCTCAAGGGCGGGTACGAGGTTACGTGCACTATCCCGAGAAGGGCGCCGAACCGGCACGCTATGCGGCGCCCGTTCGTGATTTCAGGGGCATCGTGCTCGCCGCGGTCGAGCTCACACTGCGACCTGGCCAAGAGTCCGCCGCAAACGGCACGCCCCCTGCCAGCGCTGTCGTAAGCGCGGCCGACGCACTCTCAGCTGAGCTGGGTTTCACTGGTTGAACTGCGCTTCCGTGCCCGTGTTGGTGTAATCCGGTGCCTTGGGTGCCGGCAAGCATGATGTTGTGAGTTCCTGCGCAGCTAGGCTGCCCGCGTGACCTCCTCGAGCGCCGACTCCCTGGATCTGCGCGATCCGTCCGTAGACCCTTCTGTAGTGGCCGCGGCAGCCGCCGAAGTCATCGCCCATCGAGCCAGGGCCGCGCACCATGACGTGGCTCTGGTGCTGGGGTCCGGTTGGGGGCAGACCGGCGACCTGATCGGGCGAACGGTTGCCACAATTGACAATGCAGAAGTTCCGGGGTTCGCCAAGGCTGCGGTGGCCGGGCATACAGCCGTCATACGATCGGTGGCGATTGCGGGCACGGACCGCAAGGCTCTTGTCTTCGGCACTCGCACCCACTACTACGAGGGCCGCGGCATCCGCCCTGTCGTTCACGCGGTGCGCACCGCCGCCGCCGCCGGATGCAGGACCATCGTTTTGACCAACGGCTCCGGCAGCCTCAACCCGAAATGGACTCCCGGGACGCCGATCCTGATCCGGGACCATCTCAACCTCACTGCAGCCTCTCCCATCGAGGGGGCCAACTTCGTGGATCTGACGGATCTGTACTCGGCACGCCTGCGCGAGCTTGCCCGCGGTGTGGATCCCAGCCTGGAGGAGGGCGTATATGTACAGTTTCGCGGACCACACTACGAAACGCCGGCCGAGGTCCAGATGGCGAAGATTCTGGGCGGAGACCTGGTCGGAATGTCAACGACTCTCGAGGCCATCGCAGCCCGCCAGTGCGGCCTGGAGGTCCTCGCAGTCTCGCTGGTAACCAACCTTGCTGCGGGCATCAGCGACCGGCCGCTATCCCATAGCGACGTGCTCGAGGCCGGCGATGCAGCAGCCGAACGCTGCGGTCCCCTGCTGGCTGCTGTCGTCGCGCGGATTGTCAGTCCCTGATGCCCGCAGGCCCACCCACCGCGGGCTCTTCGGCCTATGACGCCCCGCCGGAGCTGATGCAGCGTGCTAGCTCCTGGTGCGATGACGATCCGGACGAGGCCACTCGCGCGGAGCTCAGCGACCTTCTGAAGGCTGCGGCAAGCGGCGACGGCCGGGCCGGCGCCGACCTGGCCGACCGGTTCGCCGGCACGCTCGAGTTCGGTACTGCCGGGCTCAGGGGCGCCATGGGGGCCGGCCCCAACCGGATGAACCGGTCAATGGTGATCCGGACGGCTGCCGGGCTGACGGCATACCTGAAGGAGTCGTCGCGAGAACCACTGGTGGTCATCGGATTTGATGCCAGACACAACTCGGACCTTTTCGCTGCTGACACCGCTGCGGTGGTCGTCGCCGCCGGTGGCCGTGCCATGGTGCTCCCACGCCCTATGCCAACCCCGGTGCTGGCATTCGCGATCCGGCACCTCGGGGCGAACGCAGGCGTCATGGTGACGGCAAGCCACAACCCGGCACACGACAACGGTTACAAGGTCTATCTCGGCGACGGCATCCAGATCGTGCCGCCTTCGGACGCCGAGATCGCGGCGCACATCGCCCACGTCAACCTTGTCGCTGACGTGCCTCGAGCGATGTCCGGTTGGACCACCATGAATGATGACGTCCTGCGGGCTTACCTCGATGCCGCCACGACGGTCGTCGCCGCTCAGAGCCCGCGCGAGCTGAGGGTCGTGCACACCGCCTTGCACGGGGTCGGCAGTGACATCGTGGTCGCGGCATTCGTTCGAGCCGGGTTCAGTGCCCCCATCGTGGTGCCCAGCCAGTCCGAGCCGGATCCGGATTTCCCGACAGTGGAGTTCCCTAACCCCGAAGAGGCGGGTGCGATCGACGCCGCCCTGTCACTGGCCGCCCGAGTGCATCCCGACATCGTCCTGGCCAACGACCCGGATGCCGACCGGTGCGCGGTCGCCGTCCCCGACCCCGGCGCAGCCACGGTCGAGAACCCTGCGGGATGGCGGATGCTGGCCGGTGACGAGGTCGGCTCGCTGCTCGGGGCCCATATTCTGTCTCGCGGGGTCTGTGCCGATGCAGTCTTCGCCAACTCGATCGTGTCCTCCCGGCTGCTCGCAGCCATGGCTGCCGAAGCAGGAATCCGGCACGAGGAGACGCTAACCGGGTTCAAGTGGATCGCTCGGGTGCCCGGACTGCGTTACGGCTACGAAGAGGCCATCGGGTACTGCGTCGACCCCGACCATGTCCGCGACAAGGACGGCATCAGTGCCGCGCTGATGCTGGCCGAGATGGCAGCATCGCTGAAGACACGGGGTCGTTCACTGCTCGACGTCTTGGACGATCTCTCCGTCAGACACGGCGTCCACGAAACCGACTCCTTTGCCGTCCGGGTCGACGACCTGAGCCTCCTGGGCACCTTGATGTCTCGACTCCGGAAGAGGCCGCCGACCGACTTGGGTGGGATCCCCATCTCCCGGGTCGACGATCTGGAGCAGGGTTTCGAGCTGCCGCCAACAGACGGGCTGCGCTTCCTCCTGAGTGACAACAGCCGGGTGATCGTGCGGCCCAGCGGTACCGAACCCAAGCTCAAGGTGTATCTCGAGGCCATCGTCGCAGTCACGCAGTCAACTGGTCTGGCTCAGGCCCGAGCCCAGGCCGCGGGCCGCCTCACTCGCCTTGGCATGGCCATGCACAAGTTGACGACTCCGCCCTGACGCAGGTCAGATCAGCGACAGTGCAAGCACGACGACGGCCGGCACGAGCAGGACAAGCATGACCAGCGGCACCCAGGTGACCCGCACCGTGCCCTCGGGTACAGCGGGAAGCTCTCCTTCGGCAACGGCTTGGTCATACTCCTGTTTGGCCGCCCTGATCGACCGGACGACCGTCTGGGCTGTGACTTTCGCGGCGGTCGAGGACAGCTGGGCGTCCTCGTTGGCCACCCTGTGCAGTCTTCCGTGCATGGGCAGGCGGAACATCCCTGCCGAGACACCCTTGGGGCGTTCAGCCTCGGAGGAGATGGCCCACGCTGTGTAGGCCTGATGCCCCACCATGACCTTGACGTTCCAGCGCGAGGTCGCACCGGTCAAGAGGGTCCAGGGGATGTGAACGTCCCGCAAGACGTTCACAAGAGTCACGCCACCAACATCGAGCAAGATCGCGGGACGGACGAACACTGCCCACGTGACAGCCAACCCCAAGACCACCCAGGCAACGAACAACGGCCGCGGGTACGCGCCCCAGTCCCGGGCCAGCGACAACAACAGGAGCACGCCGGTGACTGCGCACCCGGCCGCCAGCGCCAGGGATGAACGTTGGCGGTAGACGTGCTGAATCGTCGAGGTCGTTGTCATACGCATTCAAAATATCCTTGCACTGAAGTTGTCGGGACGTGACTGATCGCTGCAATCCACACGCCCTCATCGGCTCAGGACAGGCTTATAGACTCCACCTGTGAGCTCAACCATGGCTACCGCCAATGCGCGCGAACTGCTCGGAGTGGGAGCGCTGACCAACGCCTCATTGACAAGATGGCTGCACGGACTGCCAGGGGTCGACCATGTCGGCGCAGACGCGCGGGCAGCAGCGCTGGGCACCCGCTCCATCAAGACCACATCCAAGGCCTGGGCCATCGACACCGC
>PMJN01000230.1 GCA_003157445.1 Micrococcales bacterium | reverse complement strand
TGGCCGCTACCACCGACGAGATCGACCGGACGATCGGCGCGTTGGACGGCCGCTTCGTCCCACCCGGGCCGTCCGGATCGCCGACCCGGGGCCTTGTTTCCGTGCTGCCGACTGGGCGCAACTTCTACTCGGTCGACCCCAAGGCGATCCCGTCACGCAATGCCTACGACGTGGGCGTGGCTCTCGCGGACTCGCTGATCGCCCGCCACCTAGCCGACACCGGGGAGTATCCGGCCTCGGTAGGCCTGACGGTGTGGGGCACCTCGGCGATGCGCACCCAAGGCGATGACATCGCCGAGGTGTTGGCCCTGCTTGGCTGCCGACCGATCTGGGATGCAGCCTCGCGTCGGGTCACCGGGTTCGAGATCCTGTCCCCGGCCGAGCTGGGGCGACCCCGGATCGACGTGACGGTCCGGATCTCGGGTTTCTTCCGCGACGCTTTCAGCCACGTGATCAGCCTGCTGGACGACGCGGTCGCGACGGTGGCCGCGCTGGACGAACCCGCCGAACAGAACTTCGTCCGCGCCCACGTTGCGTCCGACCTCGCCCTGCACGGCGACCGGCGTAGAGCCACGCTGCGGATCTTCGGGTCCAAGCCGGGCGCCTACGGCGCCGGTCTGCTGCCGCTGATCGATGCCGGCAACTGGCAGAGCAACGCCGACCTCGCCGAGGTCTACGCGGTATGGGGCGGATATGCCTACGGCCGTGGGGTCCCCGGCATCGCGGCGCGGGCGGACATGGAGCGCAGCTTCACCCGGATCGCGGTCGCGGCCAAGAACGCCGATACCCGCGAGCACGACATCGTCGACTCTGACGACTACTTCCAGTACCACGGCGGAATGGTGGCGATGGTGCGTCACCTGACCGGTCAGGCGCCTGCCGCCTACATCGGCGACTCCGCCGTACCATCCGCCGTGAAGACGCGGTCACTAGCCGAGGAGACCCAGCGGGTCTTCCGGTCCCGGGTGGTGAACCCGAAATGGATCACCGCGATGCAACGGCACGGCTACAAGGGCGCCTTCGAGCTGGCCGCCACGGTTGACTACCTGTTCGGTTATGACGCCACCGCCGGTGTCGTCCAGGACTGGATGTATGAGCAGCTGGCCAAGTCCTACGTCTTCGACAAGGACGTCCGCGAGTTCATGGAAAAGTCCAACCCGTGGGCGCTGCGAGGCATCACCGAGCGCCTCCTGGAAGCCGCAGAACGAGGCATGTGGGCCAAGCCCGAGCAAGTGACACTGGACCAGTTGCGCGACGTGTACCTGAGCAGTGAAGGCGATCTGGAGGACCGAACGTGACCTTGACTGTGCTTAACGGAGCTGAGACAAACAACAGAGTGCTGACCAATCAAGGTTTTCCGTTCACTGCGGTCGTCGGCTCGGAATCCATGCAGCTAGCCCTGATCCTGAATGCTGTATCGCCCGCGATCGGCGGCGTGCTCGTCCGGGGCGAGAAGGGAACCGCCAAGTCGACGGCCGTACGCGGCCTGGCCGCGCTGCTGCCCGAGGTGTCTGTGGTGACCGGGTGCCGTTTCGGCTGCGACCCGGTCGCGGTCCAAGCGGGCTGCCCGGACGGCCCGCACACCAACCCGGTGGCGTCCTGGCGCCCGGCCCGGTTGGTCGAGCTGCCCGTCGGCGCCTCCGAGGATCGCGTGGTGGGATCCCTGGATCTGGAAAAGGCCTTGTCGGAAGGGGTCCGGGCCTTCGAGCCCGGCCTCCTGGCCGGCGCGCACCGCGGAATCCTTTACGTCGATGAGGTGAACCTGCTCGCCGACCACCTGGTCGACGTGCTGCTGGATGCCTCAGCGATGGGCCGCAATCACGTCGAACGCGACTCGGTGTCCGTCAGCCACCCCGCACGCTTCGTCCTGATCGGCTCGATGAACCCCGAGGAGGGGGAACTTCGTCCGCAGTTGCTGGACCGGTTCGGGCTCACGGTCGACGTCACCGCCAGCCGTGACCCCCAGACCCGGGTCGAGGTCGTCAGACGGCGCCTGGCGGCAGACGCCGACCCCGCCGGATTCGCCGAACTCTGGGCAGGTGCTGAGCAAACCCTCGCCGCTGCGATCGCCGCCGCCCAGATGCTGCTGCCAGAGGTTCAGATGCCGGACTCGGCGCTGAGGCAGATCGCTGAGGTCTGCGCGGCGTTCGACGTTGATGGCATGCGCGCCGATATCGTCACCGCACGCGCAGCCGCCGCGCATGCCGCCTGGCAGGGCCGCACAACGGTCACTGCCGAGGACGTCCGGTCTGCGGCCCTGCTGGCACTTCCCCACCGGAAACGTCGCAATCCCTTCGACGAGCCCGGCCTGGACACCGAAGCACTGGACGAGGCACTGGATCGGGCCAGCCAGAACGAGCCAGAGCCCGAACCAGACCCGGACGACGATGGCGGTCCCGGTGGCGGCGGCCATCCCGGCCCGGATGCTGAACCTTCGCCGCAGGAGCGGAGTCCTGGCCACGAGTCCTCCACCCAGGATCCCGGCGATGGCAGCAATGACTCCTCGACCCCGAATTCCAGCAGCTCACCGACCCAGCCGCAAACAGCGCCGACCGGGCATGCAGGCCGGGCTCCGCTGATCCGTGGCACTGGCAAGGCCGCCGGCACCCCGGGCCGTCGATCAGCAGCCCGAACCGGTCGCGGCCGGACCGTGGGGACCCTCCCGACGAGTGCGACGACCGGGCCCATTCACCTGCCTGCCACCGTCGCGGCGGCGGCACCGTTCCAGATCGGCCGGGGTCGCCAGAGCGGCCGGATCCTGCTCGCTGCCTCGGACCTGCGACGGGCTGAGCGGCGCGGCAAGGAGGGAAACCTCGTGCTCTTCGTGGTGGACGCCAGTGGCTCGATGGCTGCCCGCGCCCGGATGACCGAGGTCAAGGGCGCCGTCCTGGGGCTGCTGCTGGACGCGTACCAGCGTCGGGACAAGGTGGGCCTGATCACCTTCCGGGATAAGGGTGCTGAGCTCGTCCTGCCGCCGACGAACTCGGTGGAGAACGCCGCTCGCCGACTCGATGCGATCCAGACCGGCGGTCGCACGCCACTGGCCGCCGGGTTGGCCAAGGCCGTTCAGGTCATCACTACCGAACGGTTGCGGGATCCGCTACGCCGCCCCCTGGTTCTGCTGATCACCGACGGACGGGCCGACGCTGTCAGCGCCGCCCGTGCGGGCACCGGGCTGCGCGCACACGATGTGGTGGTGCTGGACTGCGAACGCGGACCGGTCAAGCTGCGACTGGCCGAAAGACTGGCCGTCGACCTGGGCGCCGAGTATCTACGCCTGGATGACGTGACCACGGAACCGCTCGCGGCAGTCGTCACAGAACGATGGTCCGCCTGATGAGCCTGCTGATCGGTGTCGGTGTCGGGCCGGGTGACCCGGAGCTCCTTACCCTGCAGGCTCTTCGGGTGCTCCGCGAAGCGGACCTCGTCGTTGTGCCGGTTCGCGACGATCGCGATGAGATCGGGTATGCCGAGGCGATCGTGCGCGCTCACCTGCTCCCGGGCGGCGACAACGGCAAAGACGGCATGGAAACTATCCGGATCGTCCGGGCCCCGTTCGCCCTCACTGACCGTGGGGGGGTGTCTGAACGCCGGACCCGCGCGTGGGAGGCCGCGGCTGCCCTGATTCTGCAAGCCTTCGATGACGGCGCCACGACGATCGCCTTCGCCACCATCGGCGACCCGAACATCTATTCCACCTTCGGCTACCTGGCGGGGGCGGTTCGAGAGTCCCGATCCGGGGTGGAGATCCGAACCGTGCCGGGCATCACCGCCATGCAGGCCTTGGCGGCGGCAAGCAGCACCGTGCTGTGTGAGGGCAACGAGCCGCTCGTGCTCTTTCCCGCCCTTGGTGGCGCCAACGCGATGGACGAGGTGCTCGGCCACGGTGCACTCACCGGGGCGACGATCGTCGCCTACAAGGGTGGCCGGTACTGGCCGGACATGCGCGAGACGCTCGCCGCCCACGGGCGTTTGGACGCCGCCGTCGTCGGCAGCCATCTGGGCCGCCACGACGAGGTGCTCCACCGGGGGCAAGAAGTCGAAGGCGAGATCCCTTATCTGTCAACGGTGATCGCACCGTCCAGCCGTACTACCCGCGGAGGCAAGCTCGGATGACCGGATCAGTCCTATTCATCGGTGCGGGTCCAGGAGCTCCGGACCTCATCACCCTTCGCGGTGCGAAAGCCATAGGCCGCGCCGACATCGTCATCTGGGCTGCCAGTCTGGTCCACCCGGACATCCTCGAGCACGCGAGACCGGACGCGGAGGTCGTCGACTCCTCGCAGCTGCCCATGGAAGGTGTCGTGCCACTGTACGAACGGGCCGCACGGGAGGCTCTGACCGTGGCGCGCATCCACTCCGGCGACCCAGCACTGTGGGGCGCCGTCGGCGAACAGATCGCACAGTGCGACCGGCTGGGACTCGCCGTGGAGATCATCCCGGGCGTCTCGGCGTTCAGCGCGCTCGCAGCCGCCGAACACCTCGAACTGACTGTCCCCGAGATCACCCAGTCGGTGATCCTCACCAGGCTGGAAGGCGGCAAGACTCCCATGCCGGCAGGGGAGTCCATCCGGGCCTTCGCCAGCCACGGCACGACCATGGCGGTCTTCCTGTCGGCGGCACGCTCCGGAGTCCTGCAGTCCGAGCTACTCGCAGGAGGTTACCCGCAGGACACACCTGTGGTCGTCGGCTACCAGGTCAGCTGGCCCGACGAGCTCATCGTCTGGTGCACGGTCGCCACCCTGGCCGAGACCACCAAGGAGCACAAGCTGTGGAAGCACACACTATTCCTAGTCGGACCGGGCCTTGCGTCGCACGAAACCCGTTCCCATCTCTACCACCCTGGCCATTTTCATGGCTTCCGCAAGGCCGACCATGAAGCCCGCCTCCAGCTGAAGGCCGAGCGCGGAGACCGGCCCGGCGACGAGGTCGGCTCACGGCGATGACAGGATTCGGCGGGTCCGTGGGCGTCGTTGCTGTCACGAAGGCTGGAAAGCGGCTGGCCCAACGGATTGCCGACGCCCTGCCGCCTGGGGCGACGGTGATCGACCGCCCGACCGCGGCCGATGCTCTCAGGGTTGGCTTCGCCCATTATGACGCGGTCGTCGCGGTGATGGCGGCCGGTGCGGTCGTGCGGATCCTCGCACCACTGATCACCGCCGGTGACAAGCTATCCGATCCGGCGATCCTCGTTCTTGACGAAACGGGACGATTCGTCATGCCCATCCTCGGTGGCCATGCCGCAGGAGCCAATGCGCTTGCCCTCGAGCTCGCCGACCTTCTCGGCGCCGACGCAGTGATCACCACCGCAACCGATGTCATAGGCGTGCCAGGGCTGGACGATCTCGGCTGGCCGGTCAGCGGCGACGTCAGCGGCGTGAGCCGGGCAATGCTCGACGGCGAGAAGGTCACTCTCGCCAGTGACCACAGATGGCCGCTACCGGCGTTGGGTGAGAACGTCGTGGAGGATCTTGGCGGTGAGATCACGGTCGATCGCCCCACCATCTTGATCAGCGACCTCACGACGCAAACGGGCGGCGACAGCACGGTGGTGCTGCGGCCGCCTTCGCTCGTGGTGGGGATGGGGGCCAGCCGAGGTGTCTGCACTGATGAGGCACGACAACTTCTGGACGAAGCACTGCAGGATGCCGGTCTGGCCATCGAGTCTGTCGCCGCCATCGCCACGGCCCAGATCAAGGCAGACGAACAGGCCCTGATCGACCTGGCCTGCCAACTCGGGGTTCCGCTCGTCACGCACTGCGCCGCGGCGCTCGGCCAGGTCACTGTGCCCAACCCCAGCGAGGTCGTGCGCGCAGCAGTCGGCGTACCGAGTGTGTCAGAAGCCGCGGCTTTGCTCGGCGCCCGAGAATGCCTCGACGGGCCGATGCGAAGCGGCCAGACAACTGCTGATCTCATCGTGACCAAGACCGCCAGCGCGATGGCCACTGTGGCCGTCGCTCGACACCGACCACGCGGGCGGCTTGCCATCGTCGGACTCGGCCCGGGGTCGCGCGACCTGCTCACCGCTGCAGCCAGGGATGAGCTTCGCCGGGCCAGCGTCATCGTCGGGTTGGATCAGTACATCGCCCAGATCCGCGACCTGCTGCGTCCCGGGACCGAGATTCTGTCATCTGGTCTGGGACAGGAAGAAGAACGCGCTCATACCGCGGTTGCCCGGGCTCGGGATGGTTTCGCGGTGGCGCTGATCGGATCCGGTGACGCCGGCGTGTACGCGATGGCCTCGCCGGCGCTCGAGGTCGCCGATGAGTCGATCGACGTGGTCGGCATACCCGGGGTCACGGCCGCCTTGGCAGCGGCAGCGGTTCTCGGTGCCCCCCTAGGACACGACCACTGCTATCTCAGCCTGTCCGATCTACACACCCCGTGGCCGGCGATCGAGCAACGAGTCCGCGCGGCCGCGCAGGGCGACTTCGTCCTGCTCTGCTACAACCCGCGCAGCGCCAAGCGGGACTGGCAGCTGGGTCGCGCCCTGGAGCTGTTGGCCGAGCACCGCCCGCCGACCACCCCGATCGGAGTGGTTCGCAACGCCAGTCGGCCTGACCAGAGCGCTGTCCTGACCACGCTCGCCGACTTCGACCCGACGGTGGTCGACATGTACAGCCTGGTCGTGATCGGTGCCAGCCAGACCCGGATCGTCGGCGGTCGGATGGTCACCCCTCGTGGATATCGATGGGCACAGTGAGCGCCAACCGGGTGCACCCAACCTCGTGAACTGCTGGCCCGTGAACCGCCGCCCTCATCAGTTTCACCTCTTGGCTGCTGCCCCAAAACGTTCTTGTGCACGAACAACAATAAGGAGATGACTTCATGACCGGACTACCGATGTTGGTAGTAGGCCACGGGACCCGCAGCGACTCTGGAGTCGCTGAGTTCAACGCGTTCATGGGCCGGCTCCAGCGCCGTCACGACGCGCCATACCGGGCCACCGCCGGGGGCTTCATCGAGCTGTCCCGGCCGCCCGTCACCGAGGCCGTGGCATCCCTTGTCGGCCAAGGCCATCGTGAGCTCATTGCCCTGCCGCTGGTGCTCGTCGCCGCCGGCCACGGCAAGGGCGACATCCCGGCAGCACTCGTGCGCGAGCAGGTACGCCACACGGGAATGACCTACTCCTACGGGCGCCCGCTCGGGCCACATCCCGCACTGCTCGACATCCTTGAACAGCGGATCGAAAAGGCGCTCGGCGGCACCGAACGCGCCGACACCCACGTGCTGCTGGTCGGCCGCGGATCCACCGATCCCGACGCCAACGCCGAGATCGCCAAGGTGGCCAGACTGCTGTGGGAAGGCCGCGGATACGCCGGCGTCGAGCCCTCCTTCGTCAGTCTGGCCGATCCCAGCGTCCCGGCCGGGCTAGACAAGCTGCGGCGGCTCGGTGCAAGCCGGATTATCGTCACGCCCTACTTCCTGTTCCCCGGGATCCTGCCGGACCGGATCGTCAGTCAGACCGAGAAATTCGCCCTGGAACACCCGTTCCTGAGGATCGAGGTTGCTGAGCTGATCGGCGACTGCGACGAGCTCGCCGACCTGGTCATCGAGCGCTACCTCGAGGCCGTCAGCGGAGACATCCGGATGAACTGCGACACCTGTATCTACCGGGCAGCCATGCCCGGCTTCGGCGACCGGGTCGGCCAGCCCCAGCGGCCGCACCACCACCCGGACGACGCCAGCCACGGACAGGACCACAACCATCACGATCAAGCGGACCCTCACGGCTGAGGGCCCCGGGGGCCTCTACCCGGCGACGAAGGCGGCGACGGCTCCGATGACAATCACGGCGGGAGAGCGCAGCTCGGGCGGTGGGCCTGAGCCGGCGACCTTGGACAGGCTGGTCAGGACGGCCTTCTGGCTGGGCAAGCCTCCGTCCATGACACAGGCAAGTGGGGTGTCCACGTCGAGGCCGGCGTCCACCAGCGCGTGGGCTATCGGCCCCAGGTTCTGCACACCCATCAGGACCACAAGGGTGGTGCCGCCGCGCGCGAGGGCATCCCAGTCCAGGGTGCTGCGCGGGTCGCCGGGTGCTGCATGGCCGGAAATCACTGTGAAGCCCTGCGAGATGCCGCGGTGAGTCAGCGGTATGCCGGCCAGCTCGGGTGCGGCGATGGCAGACGAGACCCCGGGGATGACCTCGACAGGAACTCCGGCCTGTGTGCAGGCGATGACCTCTTCCATGCCCCGGCCGAAGACGAACGGGTCCCCGCCCTTGAGCCGGACCACCACACTGCCCTGCCGGGCCCGGCTGACCAGGAGGTCGTTGATCTCTTCCTGGGGCGTGAACCGGCCGAGCGGGATCTTCGAGACGTCGATGATCTCGACCCCCTCACGTAGCCCGTCCAGAACCGCCAGCGGCGCCAGCCTGTCCACGACGACGACGTCTGCCTCGGCCAAAGCCTGGGTACCCTTCACGGTCAGCAGTCCCGGGTCCCCCGGGCCGCCACCGACCAGGGTGACCATGCCGAAGCCGACGGGTTTGGCTCTTCGCCGGCTAGGCACCCCGGGGTCCTGGCGCAACTCCGCCTCCACTGCGGCAAGGGCAGCATCACGCAGCGCCGCCGCGGCGCGCGGGTCGCGATCACCATGGACGCTGACCGTGGCCCGCCCGGTCCGGCCGGTGGCCGGCATCCAGGCCGAGGCCTGCGACGCGTCGTCGGCGCGCAGGCAGAAGATGCGTGCCTCGTCTGCGGCGGCGAGCACCTGCGCGTTGACGCCCGGATCGGCTGTGCAGGCCATGGCGAGCCAGGCGCCCCGCAGGTCACCGGGCTCGTAGCGCCGCGCCAGCCACTGGATCTGACCGCGTTCGGCGAGGTCCTCCAACGCGGCCACAGCCTCAGGCGAGATCGCGGTGACGCTGGCCCGCGCTGCCATCAGGGCAGCGACGCGGCGAAGGGCCACCGGTCCCCCACCGACGACCACGACCCGGCGGCCACTCAGACGCAACCCCAATGGCAGCAATGGCTCTGGGCGCTCAGAGGTGGTCACTGCTTGTCCGTGACACCGGCCGAGTCGAACGTGGCAACCTCACGCAGGATGCGGGCAGAGGCTTGGACCAGGGGAACCGCCAGGGCCGCTCCAGATCCCTCGCCCAGCCCCATCCCGAGGTCCACCATCGGGGCCAGGCCAAGGTGGGCAAGGGCCGCGCTGGCGCCGGGCTCAACTGAGCGATGACCGGCCACCCAGTAGTCGGCGGCGTCCGGTGAGATCGCCTTGGCCACCAACGCCGCCGAGCAGGCGATGACCCCGTCCAGGATGACGGGGGTGCGCAGTGCTGCGGCCGCCAGCAGGAAGCCCACCATCCCGGCGTGCTCGAATCCTCCGACACCGGCCAGCGCCGCGACCGGATCCTGCGGGCTGACCGCGTTGAGCCTGATCGCGGACTCGATGACAGAGACCTTGTGCGCCAGCATCAGCTCGTCGATGCCGGTGCCGCGGCCGGTGACCTGTGCGACGTCCAGACCGGTGAAGACGCTGATCAGCGCCGCCGAAGCCGTGGTGTTCGCGATGCCCATGTCACCGGTGACCAGCAGCCGGTTGCCCTGTGCGACAAGATCCCTGGCCACATCGATGCCCACCTCCACGGCCGCCTGCACCTGGCCCGGCGACATCGCCGGACCCTTGCTCATGTCGGCAGTGCCCGCAGCGACCTTGCGCGCCATCAGACCCGGAGCAGCCGGCACCTCACCCGCCACGCCGATGTCCACCACAACGACCTCCGCGCCGACCTGACGGCCGAAGGCGTTGATCACCGCCCCGCCAGCCAGGAAGTTACCAACCATCTGCGTCGTGACCTCCTGCGGCCACGGCGAGACCCCCTGGGCGTGAACACCGTGGTCTGCGGCGAACACGGCAACTGCCACGGGCTCTGGCAGCGGCGGTGGGCACTCGCCATACATTCCACACAGGCGGGTCCCCAGATCCTCCAGGGCGCCCAGGGAACCACGGGGTTTGGTGAGCATCGACTGACGCTCCTGCGCGGCTGCCATCACCTCGGCAGCGGCAGGCACGATCGCGGCAACGGTCTCGGTCAACAAGGACACAGGTACTCCTCCAGGAAGGCGACGATCGCCAAAGGTTTCATCATGGACCGCCCAGGCCAGGGGGCGTCTTCGCGCCCAGCCCGAGAGTGCTAGCTCGGGTGCGGGCGGGAACTGCTCGACGTGACCGACACACAGATAACCCACGACGTCGAGGTATGCCGGCAGGTTCAGCTCGCGGGCCAGCTCGTCGGGGTCGAAGAAGCTGACCCACCCCACCCCGATGCCCTCGGCCCGTGCCGCCAGCCAGAGGTTCTGGACCGCCAGAGCTGCCGAGAACGGCGCCATCCGCGGGTCCGCGTGCCGCCCCAAGGTGTAGGGACCGCCTCGGGTGGGGTCACAGGTGACCACGATGTTGAGCGGGGTGGCCAGGATCGCCTCGACCTTGATGCCATCGAACAGGCGGGTGCGTCCGGTCGGCAAGGATGCTGCGAAGGTATCTCGCTGGCGGGCAGCCAGAGACTGGATGCGCTGGCGCTTCTCGACATCGCGAATCAGCAGGAAGTCCCACGGCTGACTCAGGCCAACGCTGGGGGCCTGGTGGGCCGCGGCGAGGATGCGCGCGAGAGTGGCGTCCTCGATCGGGTCCATGGTGAACCCTGCCCGGATGTCGCGGCGCGAGGCGATGGCGTCATAGACAGCTGCGCGGCTCTCGGCCTCAAAGGCGTGTGCATTCATGCGAGATCTTCGCTCTCCTGGTCCATGAGCGCTGTGTCGTGGCTGCCGTGGTTGATGGAAGCCAGTTCCTGGGCCAGGGCTGCAAGGAGGGCGGCGGTCATGGATGGTTCCCGGGCTGCGATCCGCAGCCATCGGGGTCCCAGCCCGGGGAAGGTGTCGCCCCGGCGCAGGGCAAAGCCTCTGCGCCGCATGCCGTCCCGCAGGCGGGCAGCGTGGCGATGGTGGACCAGGACGAAGGGGCCAGCCGGCTCACGGACTACATCCAGACCTGCCGAGGTGAGCCGTGCGACGAGGTCGGAAACCCACAGCGCCAAGTCACCCCGAAGGGCCCGAGTGTGTTCCTGGCCCTGGGTTCCGGCACACGCGACGGCGGCCGCCACGCCCAGGCTGTTGACCGACCAGTGCGGTTGTGTGAGAGCGCACTGGGCGATCACGTCACTGGTCCCCATGAGGTAGCCGACCCGAATGCCCGCCAGGCCGAAGGTCTTGGTCAGACTGCGGATGACCAAGAGCCCCTCGCACGCGATCGCGTCTTGGAGGACCGAGTCGCCTCCGCCCCGGGCAACGTCCATGAAGGCCTCATCCACCACGACCAGGCGACCGGGACGCACCAGAGCCAGGATCGACTCACGCGGATGCAGACGAGAGGTCGGATTGGTCGGGTTTCCCACGACGACCAGGTCGGCATCGGCAGGGACCCGCGAAGGGTCCAGCGCGAAACCGTTGTCCCGCTCCAGGATCAGGCGAGTCACGAGATGCCCGTTGGCCCGCAGCGCGGACTCGGGCTCGGTGAACTGCGGGTGCACCACGAGCGGCTTGTGCCAGCGTCGTGCACGAGCGATCAAGGTGAAGGCCTCAGCTGCCCCGTTCGTGACCAGCAGGCAGGCCGCCGGGCATCCGTGTAACCGGGCCAGTGCGTCCACCGCAGGGGCGACGTCCGGATATCGGGCCACCTCGTCCAGTGCTCTCTCGAGCTCACGGCGCAGCCACGGCGGTGGCCGGGGCACGGCGACGTTCACCGCGAAATCGACCAGGCCGGGCTGGACTTCCCTGTCGCCGTGATGACCGAGGTCGATCGGGGTCATGTCACGGCTCCGATCCGGCCGCGTCTTTTCCAGATCACCAGGGCACCCACCCAGGTGAGCGCGAAGATCGCGGCGATGCCATAACCCATGAACTCGAAGTGCTGGCTCACCGAGGCATAACCGGACAGGAACGTCAGGCCGGCGTGCTGTGCCAAGACGTCGGCGAGGTAGACCGAGGCGATGAAACCGGCGATGAAGACCGTCATCGCCGTGGTGGCGATGTTGAAGAACAGCGTCCGGGCCGGATCGCGATAGCTCCACGAATACAGGCGCGTCATGATCAGCGAGTCGGCCGTGTCGAGCGTCGACATACCCGCGGCGAAGAGCAAGGGCAGGCTGAGGACAGCCAGCACTGGCAGACCACCACCAGCCGCGGAGGACGCCGACAGTGCGAGAAGTGTTATCTCGCTGGCGGTTTCGAGGCCCAGACCCATAAGGAGCCCGACGGGGTACATGTGCCACGAATGCTTGACCATCGAGCGGAACCTGCCGCCGGCGATGCGGTTGACGAACCCACGCGAGAGCAGCGCCTCCTCCACACCCTGGGAGGTGTCGGCTCCCGACCTCAGACGCCGCCACAGGCCGACGAGGTTGCGCAGGACCGCTCCGTTGAGGGTTGCCACCAGGAGCAAGAACACCATCGCCACGACGACCGCGACCGTGCCTCCCGCTGATCGCAGCGAGTCCACCTGGGTCTGAGTGATCCGCCCGGCAGCGACGGCCACAATCAGCGCCAGGGCGACAACGACCGTCGAGTGACCCATGGCGAAGAAGAAGCCGACCCCGATGGGGCGCCGGCCGCGCAACAGCATCACACGGGTTGTGTCGTCGATGGCAGCGATGTGGTCGGCGTCGAAGGCATGGCGCATACCCAGCACGTAGGCCAGTGCGCCGGATCCGGCCAGTCCGCCGGCTGCGGCAGCATCGCCACGATTGGCCAGATAGAGGACGATGCCGGCGACGTGCAGCATCGCGATGATCCCCAGTATCCCGGACAGCCTGACCCGTTCGGAGCGGGTCCATCGCCCGGACAGCTCACCCGCCTGGCTGATGCCAGGGGAGGTTCCCACCCCCTGGTGTACCGGTGCTGTCACCACGCGACCGCAGCAGCCTGGGAGACGAACCTGGCTGCTATTGACGGATATCCGGCCCAGTGCACGTGCAGGTATGACGCATGGACCGCTCCCCGTGCCAGACCTTCGGTCGCGGGCTGACCGTCCCCGCCCTGCCAGGCCCAAGCGGCCACCCCACTGCCATCGGCGCCATGGTCGACCTGTGTGCGGTGGAACTCGTGGCCGTTCACCCGCTGCCCCTGCCGACACAGCAGGTTGTCGGAGAGGGCTACCGCGGTGCGGTAGCCGAGGGTCAACCGGGGACCCATTCGGGCGGTCAGGGGCAACACGCCACACATCGGCGCCCCATCGAGCTCACGGCCGAGATAGAGCAACCCTGCACACTCGGCTGAGATGGCTCCCCCGTCATCAGCGAACTTCCTGATCTCTGCCCGCAGAGACGCATTCGCGGAGAGGTCGCTCGCATGGATCTGCGGGAAGCCTCCGCCGATGAGCAGGCCGCAGACCCCGGCAGGCAACGACTCGTCGTGCAGGGGGTCGAACCCCACAACCTCGGCGCCGGCAGCAATCAGCAGCTCGCTGGTCTCGGCATACCCGAAGCTGAAAGCGGCGCCGCCAGCAACCGCGATCCGGGGGGCTCGCGCCACCCGCGCACCGGACTGCCCCACCTCGACCGCCGGATCCCAGGGTTGCACGTCGAGATCAGGCGCGGTTCCCGCAAGCTCGATCAGGGCGTCGAGGTCAAGATACTTCTGCGCCATCAACGACAACGCCGCGACGGCCTCCATGGCTGCAGGCTGGCGTTCAGCCACCGGGATCAGGCCCAGGTGACGGCTCGGCACGACCACCGCGGGCAGCCGCGGAATGACCCCGAGAACCGGCACTCCGGTCTCGGCGACACCGTGGCGGGCCTCAGCCTCATGGCGTGGCGAGCCGACGTTGTTCAGGATCACGCCGGCCACCCGGACCGTGTCGTCGAACCGCGAGAAGCCGTGGACGATGGCGCCGACGCTGCGGGCGACAGCGGCGCAGTCGACCACGAGCACCACCGGCGCCTGGACGAGTCTGGCCACGTGGGCGCTGGAGGAGAAGCCACCCGTTCCGATGGCGCCGTCAAACAGGCCCATGACGCCCTCGATGACCGCGATGTCCGCCATCCGGGGGTTGAGCGCTGCGTGCACCAGAAGTGACGGGACGCGCGTCTCCCCTTGCAGATACGGGTCCAGGTTGCGGCCAGCACGACCGCATGCGGCCGAGTGGTAGCCGGGATCGATGTAGTCCGGTCCGACCTTGTGGGGCGACACCTCCAGGCCCCTGTCACTGAGTGCCGCCATAACGCCCGTGGTGACCATGGTCTTGCCGTGCCCCGATCCGGGCGCAGCGACCAGGAGACGCGGCAGCCTCACCACTCGATGCCCCGCTGGCCTTTTTGTCCGGCGTCCATCGGGTGCTTGATCTTGGTCATCTCGGTGACCAGGTCGGCCGCATGGATCAGGGCGGGGGCAGCGTCGCGACCGGTGATGACGACGTGCTGGTGACCGGGACGGTCGCGCAGGGTCGCCACGACCTCATCGACGTCGATCCAGCCCCACTTCATCGGGTAGGTGAACTCGTCGAGCACGTAGAGGTCGTGGGTCTGAGCCGCGAGGCGTCGCTGGATCTCGCGCCAGCCCTCCACGGCCGCCGCCTCGTGATCCTCGTCCGTGCCTTGCTTGCGGGTCCAGCTCCAGCCTTCGCCCATCTTGTGCCACTCGACGGGACCGCCGAGGCCTTGGGAGGTATGGAGTCCGCCCAGCGCGAGCAGGGCGCTCTCCTCGCCGACCTTCCATTTGGCTGACTTCACGAACTGGAACACGCCGATGTTCCAGCCCTGGTTCCACCCGCGCAGCGCCAGACCGAATGCTGCGGTGGACTTGCCCTTCATCTCGCCCGTGTGGACGATCGTCAGTGGCCGGTTGCGACGCCTCCGGGTGGTCAGACCATCGGCAGGAACCTGTTCCGGCTGTCCTTGTGGCATCAGGGGTCGCACCTTTCGCGAGCGATAGCTGTGCAGGTGCGTGCGGCGATCTCGCCGAAGCAGGAACAGGAGGCGACCAAGGGGGCGTCCAGGCTTCCATGGGAGGCACGGCCTCCACGAGGAAGGAAGCGCAAGACCGCCAGGTCCGCCCCCTCAACGAGGGCAGACAGGTCGTCCAAGGGACGTGCGGGACTGGTGTTGCAATACGGCACGACCTTACGGACCGCGCGGACGCTCAACGGATCGATGTCAGACGGCAAGAACAGGATCAAGGCGCACTTCTTCCTGGGGTCCTCGCCCCGGGCAGGTGAAGACGGCAAGAGTTCCTGACTTCCGTCGCTCTTCCCGAAGGATGATGAGCGATGGTCACAGTGGCGGGACCGCGCCGGATTCACACCGGCTTCCTCTGAAATGTGCCGTCTTCGGCGGTTGGAGCCCAAGAAGAGGACTCCGCGCCGGAGCATAGCAAGCGGGGCCGTGATGGGACCAATAAGCCGGTCGAGCCGCCGAAGTGCCGCGGATATGCTCCGGGTCATGGCCTCCCATCCCGTGCACGAGTACGAGAAGAACGGCGCCGAGATCTATCGCCGGTCCTTCGCCACGATCAGGGCCCAGGCAGACCTGAGCCGGTTCTCTCCCGAGGAGTCGCAGGTCGCGGTCCGGATGATCCATGCCTGCGGCATGGTGGATCTCGTCGACGACATCGCGTTCTCCCCCGGTGCGATCCTGCAGGCACGCGCCGCCCTGCGCGGTGGCGCCCCGATCCTGTGCGACGCGCAGATGGTCGCCAGCGGGATAACCCGCCGGCGTCTGCCCGCGGACAACAAGGTCATCTGCGCCCTGTCGGACCCTGGGGTTGCCGACCTCGCTCTTGAGATGGGCAACACCCGCACAGCCGCCTCGGTCGAACTGTGGGCGGACCGCCTCGATGGTGCCGTCATCGCGATCGGCAACGCACCCACGGCCCTGTTCCATCTGCTGGAGGTATTGCGGGACATCGACATCCGCCCAGCCGCCGTCCTCGGTATCCCGGTGGGGTTCATCGGCGCAGCAGAGTCCAAGCAAGCACTAGTCGACAACGACCTCGGCCTGAGCTTCGTCGTCGTTCACGGCCGTCGGGGCGGTAGCGCGATCACGTGCGGGGCCCTGAATGCGATCGCCAGCGAAGAAGAGTGAGCACCCCCGTGAGTCCCCTCATCAGGTCTTCGGCAACTGGGTGCAGCTTTCTCACGAGTTTGCTGCGGCTCAACGTATCTGGGCGTCAACCCACTCGAGGACGCCTTGTACGTCCGCGACCTCCGGGACCCCTCCGGGGGTCGCAGGACGCTGCACCATCACCACTGGAAGACCGAGCTCGCGCGCTGCGATCAGTTTCGCGGCCGTTGCCGCGCCGCCGCTGTTCTTGGTGATGACGGTGTCGATCCGGCGACCACGCATGAGTAGGATCTCGGTTTCCAGCCAATAGGGCCCCCGATCGAGCAGCAGCTCCATCTGTGGCGGGGTGGGCTCATCGGGCGGGTCGATGGAGCGAACCAGGAACCAGGCACCCGACACGTCCGCGAAGGACGAGACGCCCTGCCGGCCGATGGTCAGGAAATGCCGGTTTCCCAGTTCTGGCAGCATCAGTGCCGCGTGCCCCAGGGACGTCGCTTCGTGCCATCGGTCGCCCTCGCCGGGGGCCCAGGCTGTGCGCCGGAGCGCCAGCAGGGGAACATGAGAGGCGGCAGCTGCAGCGGCAGCATTCCAGCTCATCGTGGCGGCGAAAGGATGGGTGGCATCTATGACAGCCCGTATGCCGTGCGCCCGGATCCACTCCATGAGTCCCGTCGCGCCGTCGAACCCTCCGATGCGGACCTGGCCGGGCGGCATACCAGGACTGGCGACCCGGCCGGCCAGCGAGCTGACGACGTCAACCTTGCCGCGGGCGACGAGACGCTCGGCAAGGTTGCGTGCCTCGGTCGTGCCGCCCAGGATCAGGAGTCGCGGCGTCACGTTCACGACCACCATCCTGCCTGCTCCCCACCACGGCGCAGCGCCCTGATGTCCGAGACGAGAGGAAAGGGCACCGTGGGTGGTAGGGAGGCACAGCTCAAACGGACCGGTCTGCGCTCTGGCTGGACCACCGGAGCCTGTGCGACCGCTGCGACGACCGCGGCATACACCGCCCTGCTGACCGGCGAGTTCCCTGATCCGGTGTCGATCACCTTGCCCAAAGGACAGCAACCGTCGTTCGCCCTGGCCCGTGAAGAGCTGGGCGACGGCTTCGCCATGGCCGCCATAGTCAAGGACGCGGGCGATGACCCCGACGTGACCCACCTGGCCCTGGTCCGCTCAACCGTCCGTCACGGCGCCCCCGGCTCGGGGGTGCTGTTCTTCGCAGGCCCTGGCGTCGGCACCATCACGCTGCCGGGCCTGCCCCTGCCAGAAGGTGAGCCGGCGATCAACCCGGTTCCACGTCAGATGATGCGCGAGGCTGTGGAGTCCCTCGCCTCACAACATGGTCGATCGGCGGACGTTGCCATCGAGATCTCGGTCGACCACGGTGAGGAGCTGGCCCGCAAGACATGGAACCCGCGGCTCGGCATTGTGGGTGGCCTGTCGATCCTGGGCACGACCGGGATCGTCGTGCCCTACTCCTGTTCGGCGTGGATCGACAGCATCCGCATGGGTATTGACGTCGCAGTCGCCCTGGGGCACCCTCATGTCGCCGGCTGCACCGGTTCAACCTCGGAGCGCCTCGTAAGGGGCGAGTACGCCTTACCCAACGAGGCGCTTCTGGACATGGGCGACTTCGCCGGAGCGGTACTCAAGTACCTCAAACGGCATCCGGTCCCCCGGCTGACCATTGCCGGTGGGTTCGCCAAGATGTCCAAGCTCGCCGCAGGGCACATGGATCTGCACTCCGGTCGTTCGCAGGTCGACACAACGTTCCTGGCTGAGCTGGCGCGTGGCGCAGGCGCCGGCCCCGCGCTTGCCGCTTCGGTCAGTGCTGCACGCACCGGGCTAGGCGCGCTGCAGATGTGTCAGGCCGAGGGTATGCCGCTGGGTGATGCCGTCGCCGTCGCTGCACGGGACGCCGCCTTGCTGATTCTCCACGGGGCACCGGTCACCGTGGACACCATCTGCATCGACCGGGCCGGGGTGATCGTCGGTCGGGCGGGACCAGTCGGCCCCACCGACCGGACGATTCATCTTTCACCTGCTCGTTGAGCTGCCTTCGAAGTTGATGAGGCCGTAGTGGTGCCGTCGGCCGCCTTGGCCACCGACCACTGAGTCACCGGCATGGCCTGGTGCCATCCAGTGAAGCCACCCATGGCCTTCGCCCGGCTGGCGGCTATCCGGATCAGCTCGCCGCCGATACGGGTGTACCACTGGGCCAACAACGCCTCGGACTCGAGCGTGACGGTGTTGGCAACCAGCCGGCCGCCGGGTTTGAGCGCAGCCCAGGCGGCATCGAGCATGCCTTGGGTTGTCAGTCCCCCGCCGATGAATACCGCATCAGGAGACGGGAGATCAGCCAGCGCTGTGGGCGCCCGACCGTTCACGATCCGGAGACCGGGAACGCCCAACGCCTCGGCATTGCGTGCGATGCGAGCGGCACGTTCGTTGTCGCTCTCGACCGCGATGGCGCGGCAGGTCCTGTGTGCCCGCATCCACTCGATAGCGATGCTGCCCGCTCCCCCGCCGATGTCCCACAGCAGTTCTCCCGGCGCCGGTGCCAGGGAAGAGATGGTGACCGCGCGCACCTCACGTTTGGTGAGCTGTCCGTCGTCCTCATATACCGCGTCGGCCAGCCCGGGGGCGAGCCCAAGGCGAGTGCCCTCCGGACTCAGCAAGCACTCGACCGCCACCACGTTGAGGGGATCGCCCGGGGCTGCGTCCCAGGTCTGCGCGACTCCTGAGCGTCGAGTCTCGCCCGACGCTCCGAGCTGCTCCAGCACCGTCAGGGTGGAGCCGCCGAAACCCTTGTCGGGCAACAGCTTTGCCACTTCGGCCGGCGTCCCTGCATCACTGCTCAGTACCAGGAGCCGCCGACCTTGGTGCAGGCTCGTCGTCAGTGATGCGAGCGGCCGTCCAACCAGGCTGACCACGTCGACGTCCTCGACCGGCCAGCCCAGGCGGGCACATGCCAGCGAGATCGAGGACGGATGGGGCAGGACCAGCAGACTCTGGGGCCCGACCTCTTCGACCAGCGCGCGCCCGATGCCGAAGAACATCGGGTCGCCGCTGGCCAGGACGACCAGTGCGCGTGAGCGATGGCGGGAGACCAGCTCGGCAACGACCGGCCGCAGGGGGGAAGGCCAGGCAACCCGCTGCGCGACAATGGTGTCGGGCAACAGGTCGAGCTGACGCTGGCCGCCGATGACCACCTTGGCCATCTCAATCTGGGTCCTGGCCGGCTGCGCCAGACCCGACCATCCGTCGGCACCGATCCCGACGACGGTTATGTCGTGACCGTGGGAGGCAGACCGCTCGGACGACGGAGCAAAGCCGGCGGAGTCCTCGGAGGGCAAACCGGTTGCCTGCGTGATGACCCCTGCACCAGCAGTCTTCAGGTCCGCCGGGACCAGCGAGAAGAGGACCGTGTCCGCCCGGCCCTCAGGCACGCAGCACGCGTTGCGCGCCACACCCTCGCGCACGAATCCTGCCTTCTGCGCGACTCGCTGGGATGCCACGTTCCCGACAGCAGCGAACAGCTGGACCCGTTCGAAGCCGTGCCTACGGATTGCCCATTCGGAGAGCGCGCGGGTGGCCTGAGGGGCAACTCCCCGGCCACGAGCCCACGGCGCCACCCAATAGCCCACCTCGGCAACCCTGGAGGCCCAGTTGACTCCCTTGAGATCGATCGCACCAGCGAGCCGCCCGGCGGACTCGATCGCGAACACGATGCCGGCTCCGGACTCGCGTTGAGCGGGTCCGAAGGAACCGATGAACCATTCGGCGTTGGCCCGGGAATACGGCCGTGGCAGCGGCAGCCAACGCAGCGTCTCGGCGTCCTGGCACGCTTGGGTGACGTCATCGGCATCGGCCGGCGTGAAAGGACGCAGGATCAGATCTTCCGCTGCAAGCGTGGTCTCGGGGAAGATCGGCGTTGTCTCGAGGGCAGTCACTCGAAGATCGTAGGCGGTGGGCCGAAGCCCTCAGAGCTCAACGCCGAGCAGCGCTTTTCAAGGCTTCCCACGACCTCGCCTCAGCACTGCCACACCGACCGCCAGCACGAGGCCTGCGAAGCCCACGGCCTGCGACAGCCGCACCGCGCGTCCCAGATCCGCCACGACGACCGCCGGCCCGTCGCCCAGGGTCCCACGGTCCTCAGGGGATCCGTCGTACATGTTGGAGCCACCGATGGTCACGCCCAGGGCGCCAGCACTTGCTGCCTCCACCAGTCCCGCGTTGGGACTCGGGTGTCGGGACCCGTCCCTGCTCCAGATCCTCCACGCATCAACACAGCTCCCACCGACCACTGGCGCCGCGACAACAGTCAGGGCCGCCGCGACCCTGGCCGGGACGAGATTGAGCAGGTCGTCCAGACGCGCCGAGGCCCACCCGAACCGCAGATAGCGTTGCGAGCGGTATCCCACCATGGCATCGAGGGTGTTGACAGCCCGGTAGCCGAGCAACCCCGGGACGCCGGCGACCGCCCCCCACAGCAGCGGCGCCACGACGGCATCCGAGGTGTTCTCGGCCAAGGACTCGACGCTCGCGCGGGCCAGCT
>PMJN01000426.1 GCA_003157445.1 Micrococcales bacterium | reverse complement strand
GTCTGCAGGACTGTCTGCGTTCGTCGTCGATCCCGACTTCAGTATCTGGCTGCCCGCACTGCGCCCTGCTGACCTTGAGGGCGGCGACCTCGACCTGGAGGCGTGGTCCGCGAAAATGGCGGGCTACTTCGTTACCGACGGTGAGGCGCCGAACTCCGAGTACTACCAGCGCACCCGCGCGAAGCTGACGATCGCGGGCACCCAGGACTTCCCCGCGTTCGACCCGTACTGGCAGGACAAATGGATCCACTTCCCCGACAGCGCCGACACGGCCCTGCCGGTGATGATCAGCGACTACGACGCCGACGACAACGGCAGCGACGACGAGCTGCGCTACTACCTGCGAGTCGGCGACCCCCTGGTCATCGAAGAACCCATCGTCGAAGAGATCCACACCCCGCTGGGCCGGGGCCTGCGCGCGATGGCCTACACCCCGCTGCACGAGCAGGGCCAGGTCAACATCTGCGCGACCCTGGCCTACGTCTGGCGCGTGCAGTGGCCCGACGGCGACCTGTCCATCGTCCGGCTGTGGGCCATGTACGACCCCACCCGCATCCTCAAAGCCGCCGACGACATCCACAACCTGGCCATGACCCTGCGCCTACGCGAAGATGACTGACCTGCGCCCACAGCAGGCCACCGGCTACACCCTGGTCCTGCCCCCGGGCTGGCTGCGGCTGGACGCCCGCACCCAAGCAGGCACCCAAGAACTCGACCGCGAACTCGACCGAGCCCTCAACACCGTGGCCAAAGACTCCTACAGCCCGCTCATCTCCCAAGCCCGCAAACAGGCACACACCGTCCTGGACCAGGCACGAGCAGCCGGCGCCCTGGACCTCTACCTGCCACTGGGCGGGATGCACTCCGCCCCAACCCCCGCGTCCTTCCTGGTCACCATCGTCCACCTGCACGACACCCCACCAGGCGGCGCCGAGGCCCAGGACCCCGAAGCCGCGTCCATGACGATCGCAACCATGCTCGCCGCCCGCATGCCNNCCGCAAGTGGGCCCTGGCCACCTTCACCACCCTGGGAGCAGGCAAACCCGACGACGACATCACCGAACTACTCATCGGGCTCTTCGACGCCATCATGCTCACCTGGCGCTGGCAACCAGCACTACTCATCTAACCCACCGCTACTGAGCGAGTCTGCTGTCGATATGGACCCCGAGCGCCGAGTTCGGCAAGAGATTGATGGGTCATTGTGGGCGCTGTGATGCCTGCCCCATTGCGCTGAAGTCGCTTGTGGACATGGGCAAGACGGACCGAACTCCGACATGGCCCCAGCGGGCGCCTTAAGCCCAGCACCGTGATCCCAGCACATGGGACGCGAAACTTGCGCGTTTCTTTGAATTGCGGGTCCTTAGGGCACAATCGCGCACGTGAAGTCCTGCCGTTCTGTCGTGTCCATGTCCGTTGTTGTTGTTGGTCTGTTGGGTTTGAGCGCGTGCGGTGGTGACAAGCCCTCGGGGTTGCCGGTGTACACGCCCGGTGTCGGCGGCGGTAGTTCGCCGACGGCCACGTCGAAGTGGACTCCGGAGCAGGAGCAGGTGATCGCAGGGTATGGCCGGTTCACCGACCTCCAAACGGCGATCTCGACCAAGGTGGCGAAGATCGATATGGCCAAGGCCCATCGGGTCGCCAGAGAACCCTTCGCGACCGAGTATCTGCAGCAGCTTGACGAGACGCTCTCTGCTGGTTTCGTGCAGAAGGGCAAGGTGGTGAACACCATTTCGGCGGTGGCCGTCTCCGGAGTCACTGCGACCATCAAGACCTGTGTGGATCAGACTCATATGACATTCTCCGTTCCCGGCAATGCGTCTGCTCCGCCAGTGGGGACTCGGCCCCCGACGATGGCCATCGTTTCCCTGGCACGCCAGGGTGGCTCGTGGTTGGTGGCTGGTTTCAAGGGGGATGAGGGTGCATGCGTCACTGGATGAGCCGGGCCTTGGCTTTGTTGCTACTGGTGGCGTGCCTGGGCCTCACATCTACTGAGTCCGCTTCCGCAGTGCAGTGCCAGTGGAAGATGAGCCCGGTGGCGGGCGCTTCCCCCGGCACCGTCCAGTACCGACAAAAGCAGGTGTGTCCGGCTGGTGTGACCCCAGGTGCACAGCCTGTTGTGAAGGGTGCCCCGTCGTGTGACATCAAGAGCGCGTCGCCGGCGACGTTCTGTTTGGGGTCGGCTCCTTGCTATTACAGGTCCTCGGTGGTGCCGTATGCGCTGCCGGCTACTCCGCAGCCGACTCCTGGCGCGACATGGCATGTCAGGTTGTGCCTGATGCCAGGTCAGCCGGGAATCGCCGGTTGGGTCCATCTGGCGCAGTGGATTGGTCAGTCGTCGGCGCCTCCACCGTTGAAAGACCAGGCCGTCGAGGCGACGGGTCAGATCAAGATGCCGTCGGCCGTCCTGTCGTTTAACCCGACGGCCCGGACTGTGGTGAACCTGCCTACGTGGTTCTGGGCGCAGGGCTTGACCTCGGGGGTGCTGCGGGGTAGTTCTGCGTTGGGTCTGGTGGCGTATGCGACCCCGGACCGGTTGGAGGTCACACCCGGCGATGGGTCGGCGGTGCGGACCTGCCCGTGGGTGACGGCGCAGCCACAGGTCCCGGCAGACCAGTCTGGTCCGTGCTCTTACGCCTACCCGCGTTCCTCGGTGGCCGGCACAGCACTCGGGAGGTCCGGGGCGCCGGCCTACGGGGCCAGCGCCCGGGCTGTCTGGTCGTTGCGGTTCGAGCTCAACGGGGCGCCCGTCCAGATCGCCGGGGCGCCATCGGAACTGCCGGGGCCGGTGATGACCGCCCCGGTGGTGGTCGGCGAGGTTCAGACGCTCGTGACCAGCGCGGGTTGAGGTCGGGTCTGTGCGGGTAGATGACCGGGGCGTGTTGGACGTTGATCCGCCGGCGGTGATGGGTGTGTCGGCAGGGTTGAAAAGCCGCGCCGTGGTGGTGGCGGACCAGCGCCGGGTCTGTGAACGGATCCTGGTGGTAGGCGAGACCCCGAGTATCGGGTCAGGGTTGGCGGCCTTCACCGCCGTGTGGGGCTCTGGTGCGGCGGGGCTGGCCCGTGAGCTCGACCTGCTGGGGGTGGAGCTGGGCAAGTCCGCTGGCGCTGTGGTCTCGGCAGACCGGGCGGGGGCGCTTTGAGCTTGTCTTCTTGTGGTGGGTACTACGGGTATGTGGG
>PMJN01000476.1 GCA_003157445.1 Micrococcales bacterium | reverse complement strand
TGGTGTGGATGGCGGTCGCGATCGTAGGGGTGCGCCTGGGTGATCGTGCGCGGGTGCACGCTACGGTGCCGGTACCTTATGCATGAGGTGATGATGGGAGTATCGATGATCGGGTCGTGGCGACGTGTAGCAGCTCTGACGGCGGGGGTGCTGATCACCATGACGGCCTGCAGCAGTGGCTCGGACGAGACAAGCAAGCTCGAGCCACGCGTGCAGCGGATGATCCCGACGGGCGCGCCTTCTGTGGCGGTGACGGCGCGCGGCGGTCAACCGGGCGAGTCACGACAGGCGAGCGGGAAGTTCTTCTCGATGTACGTCCCGGCGGACTTTCAAGAGAAGTCGCTGCCGATGGCCAACGGCGAGCAGATGATCAGTTACGACGCGCCGTCCAGCAAGCCGGCCACTCCCGTGCGGGTCGTCATCAGCCCCGATACCAAGTCGAAGGCGACCGCGATCGAGCAGTCGCTGTCCCTGGAGATCGTGACGCGGCAAGAAGGGGTAAAGGACTTAACCCGGTCCACCCTGAAGTGGCCGGGCGCGAAGAACGCGATTCTGCTCCAGTGGACCCAGACCCCCGCAGGTGCTGGCGCGCCCGACGCTCCCTTGCGATATTGGCAGATCATGGCGCAGGTCAACGACCACCTGATCATCAGTCTCATCGCCATCGCACCGGCCGCGGAGTTCAACGCAGCCGGTCTGGCCAAGATCGTCGAGACCTTCCGGCCGCACGCCTGAGGGTCAGATCGATCGAGCTTTTCAGATCGATCGAGTTCTGGGGTGCACCAGGGCACCGAGGCCGATCAGGAACAGCGCTGCCACGACGATAGCCATTGGCTGGTCGGATGGCCGTCCTTCCAGGGCAGCACCCACAGTGACGGGCTTGCAGTTGCTGCCGGTCCGTTGCACGGGGTCTGCCGGTGGCGGCAACAGCCAGCCAACCGTGGTCCTGCCCGCTGCGGCAGGCCCTGTTAAGACAGGTACTGGCGGGGCCTCCCACGCCCTGAAGTGCGCTCGTACGCTGGCCGGGTGGACAACCGCACCGAGATCCGTGAGTTCCTGGGGACCCGTCGGGCCAGGATCACCCCGCAACAGGCGGGCCTTTCGGCCTACGGCGGGAACCGGCGCGTCCCCGGGCTGCGCCGCGAAGAGGTCGCGATGCTCGCCGGGGTCAGCGTCGACTACTACGTCCGCCTCGAACGAGGAGACCTCACCGGCGCCTCCGACAGCGTCCTGAAGGCCCTTGCCCGCGCGCTGCAGCTCGACGATGCGGAGCGCGCCCACCTGTTCGACCTCGCCCACGCCGCGAACGCCAGCGGCAGGACCCGACGCCGCCCCGCACCGAAGCAGGTGCGCCCGAGCGTCCAGCGGGTCCTGGACTCCATCAACGCACCGGCATGGGTGCGCAACGGTCGGGCCGACGTGGTTGCCATGAACAGCCTGGGTCGCGCGCTGTATGCACCTGTGCTCGACGGCCCGGCGCGGCCGGCGAACACGGCCCGGTTCACCTTCCTGGACCCGCGAGCGAAGTGGTTCTACGCCGACTGGGAACGCACCGCCAGCGACATGGTCGCGGTCCTACGCGCCGAAGCCGGGCGCAACCCCTACGACCGCGCCCTGAGTGACCTCGTGGGTGAGCTGTCAACCCGAAGCCAGGAGTTCCGCACCAGGTGGGCGGCGCACAACGTGCTCTTCCACCGCACGGGGTTCAAGCAGCTACACCACCCGGTCGTCGGCGGCCTCGACCTGA
The DNA here is from genome assembly GCA_003157445.1 of Micrococcales bacterium. Taxonomy (GTDB): domain Bacteria; phylum Actinomycetota; class Actinomycetes; order Actinomycetales; family Dermatophilaceae; genus UBA4719. The sequence goes on along the minus strand of PMJN01000476.1, from coordinate 12,435 downwards.
CCTACGAGGCGCTGGGGCTTCCCTGCGACCCCGGACTGACCCTGCTCGTCTACACGGCCGAACCCGGCACGCCGACCCAGGACGCGCTCAACCTCCTGGCGAGCTGGGCCGCCACGCTCGAGCAGGAACAACGCGCCGAGTCGCAAGACGCCAAGGACGCGTCTTAACCGCGCCCGGGATCATCCTCGTCGTCGGCCTCCCCGTGCTGGCGGATTGGTCCTGGGACACGCGTGGCGGGGCCAGATCACCAGGTGCCCGAACCCTGCGTCCGCTAAGGGGGTCCGACAAGAGGGGTACCAGCAGGGCCTGCCGCCCGCAGGCGGCCGCACGTAACGTCGAGATCGCAAACGTGGCTACAGCCCAGCGGGGCCAGGAGCCGGCAACGAAAGGAACGATCATGGACTACACCCGCCTCGGCACGTCGGGGCTGAAAGTCAGCCGCATCGCTCTTGGCTGTATGAGCTTCGGTGACCCCGCGAAGGGTCGGGAGTGGACCCTTGACGACGATGGCGCGGAGCCGCTCTTCCGTCAAGCGATCGACCTCGGCATCACCTTCTGGGACACCGCGAACGTATACGCCCAGGGCACCTCGGAGGAGATCGTCGGACGGGCGCTGAAGAAGTACACCAGCCGCGAGGAGATCGTCCTGGCGACCAAGATCTACTGGCCGATCCACGCCGGCCCCGGCGGGTCCGGGCTGTCCCGCAAAGCCATCTTCGAACAGGTAGACGCCTGCCTGGCACGCCTGGGCGTCGACTTCATCGACCTGCTCCAGATCCACCGCTTCGACCCCGAGACACCCGTACAGGAGACGATGGAGGCTCTGCACGACGTGGTCAAGGCCGGCAAAGCCCGGTACCTCGGCGCGTCGTCGATGCGGACGTGGCAGTTCGCCACGATGCAGTACACCGCTGATCTGCACGGGTGGACGCGGTTCGCCTCGATGCAGCACCAGTACAACCTGGTGCAGCGAGAGGAGGAGCGCGAGATGTTCGGGCTCCTGGCCGATCAGGGCGTCGCCAGCATCCCGTGGAGCCCGCTCGCCGCGGGCCTCGTGACGCGTCCGTGGGGTACCGGCAGCACCGCCCGTGCCGGCGCGAACCCGGCCATCGACCAGTCTGGCCGGCCGCTGTACCTGGAGTCCGACCGCGCCACTGTCGACGCGCTCGAGAAGATCGCCAAGCGGCGCGGAGTCTGCATGGCGCAGATCGCGATGGCATGGGTGCTCAGCAACCCTGTCGTGACCACGCCGATCATCGGCGCGACCAAGCCCGGCCATCTCGCCGACGCCGTCGCCGCGACACGAATCGAGCTGGACGACGGCGAGCTTGCCGCCCTCAACCAGCCGTACACGCCCCGGGAGCCGACCTACTTCTGACGCCACCGGACGCCGCCGAGGGCCGGGCTGCGCCACCCGCTTGTGCACGTGACCGCGGTAAGGAGAGACGACCCATGACTATCAGTAAGGAAGCGACGAACAACCACGAGGAGCTGTTCCCCGGGCGTGTCTCGACGCTGAAGCAGACCGATCCCGAGCTGGTCGAGTACTTCGACAACTTCGCCTTCGACGAGGTGCTCGGCCACGGGGACCTGGGCACCAGGACGAGGCTCATGGTGCAGCTCGCGTCGATGATCGCATCCCAGGCGCTCAGCGAGTACCAGGTGATGCTCGGCGCGGCGCTAACTGTCGGGGTCACCCCGGTGGAGGTCAAGGAGATCGTGTACCAGGCGGTGCCGTACGTGGGCATGGCCAAGGTCTTCGACTTCCTTCAGGCGACCAACGACGTCCTGGTCGAGCGGGGGGTCGAGCTCCCCCTGACCGGGCAGTCCACCACCACGCGCCAGACCCGCGGCGAGAAGGGTCTGGCGCTCCAGAAGCAGATCATCGGCGCCGGCACCGTCGAAAGCCTGTACGCCAGTGCGCCGAAGGACCAGGTGCACATCCAGCACTACCTGTCGGCGAACTGCTTCGGTGACCACTACACACGCACCGGCCTCGACGCGGCGATGCGTGAGCTGCTCACCTTCACCATGCTCGTCTCCCTCGGCGGGTGCGAAGCCCAGGTCAAGGGACACGTCGCCGCGAACCTGCACGTCGGCAACGACCGCGCACGCCTGATCGACGTCCTGACCCAGCTCGTCCCCTACATCGGCTACCCCCGCACGCTCAACGGGCTCCGCGTGGTCAACGAGGCCACGCCGCCGTGAGCACAACCCGTGCTGAAACAACGATTCCCGAGGAGAAGGTCATGAACACTCGCCCCATGACCGTGCTGGTCGTCGGTGCGACGGGCAGCATCGGGCAGCTCGTGGTCGCCGGCGCGATCCGCCAGGGGTACGCCACCCGCGCCCTGGTGCGCGACCCCGACACCGCGCGGCAGCTGCCGCGCGAAGCCCACCTGGCCGTCGCTGACATCACCCGCCCCGACACCCTTCCGGCGGCCGTGGCCGGGGTCGACGCCGTCGTGTTCACCCACGGCTCGCGCGGTGCAGGTAAGACCGGGATGGAGAACGTCGACTACGGCGCCGTGCGCAACATCCTGACCGCACTGGGCTCCAGCCCGGCGCGCATCGCGCTGATGACCGCCATCGGCGTGACCAACCGGACGGGTCCCTACAACCGGTCCACCGAAGCGCACGACTGGAAACGCCGCTCCGAACGGCTCGTGCGAGCCAGCGGGCGTCCATACACGATCGTGCGCCCCGGCTGGTTCGACTACAACGGCCCCGACGAGCAACGGCTCGTATTCCTGCAGGGCGACAGGCGCCAGGCCGGCGACGCCAGCGACGGCGTGATCGCACGCCGCCAGATCGCCCAGGTCCTGCTCGGCAGCCTCGGATCGCAAGCCGCCGACCACAAGACCTTCGAGCTGGTCGCCGAGCACGGCCCGGCACCGGAGAATCTCGACCCCCTGTTCGCCGCCCTCGACCAAGACCCGCCCAAGGCGCTCGACGGGGTCCATGACACCTCGAACAGGCCCATAGACGACGAGCCCCAACGGGTGCGTGAAGCCCTGCACGTGCTCGCCGCGAACTGAGCACCTGGGCTCAACACCGCACGGATCCAAGAAACACTCCAATCCGATCGTCGTCGCGTGAGGACCCCCTCAAGGAGGAAACCCATGACACCCCGCACCTGGCTCATCACCGGTGTCAGCAGCGGCTTCGGCCGCCAGCTGACTGACCAGCTCCTCGCTCGCGGCGACCGCGTCGTCGGGACCGTACGCGACACGAGCAAGGTCAGCGACCTTCTCGAGGCTCACCCGCAGACCTTCCGCGCCGAGCTTCTCGACGTGACCGACACGCGCGCGGTCCACGAGGTCGTGGACCGCACCTTTGCACAGCTGGGTAACGTCGACGTGATCGTCAGCAACGCCGGGTACGGCCTGTTCGGCGCTGCCGAAGAACTCACGGACGCGCAGGTCGATCATATGATCGCGACCAACCTGACCGGGTCGATCCAGCTCATCCGGTCGGCACTGCCGCACCTGCGTGCCCAGGGAGGCGGCCGGATCATCCAGATCTCCTCCTACGGCGGGCAGGTGGCGTTCCCGGGCAACTCGATGTACCACGCCACCAAGTGGGGCATCGAAGGCTTCGCCGAAGCGGTCGCACAGGAGGTCGCCCCCTTCGGGATCGGCATGACGATCGTCGAGCCCGGCGGTGCCCGCACCGAGTTCCGCCACGGCAGCGCCCAGGTCGCCGACCTCATCGGCGCCTACGACGACAACCCCGCCCACAGCTTCCTGGCGATGCTCGACCCGGCGAACGGACTCGCGCCCGGCGACGCCGCCCGGATGGCCGCCCGCATCATCGACAGCGTCGACATCGAACCCGCGCCACTGCGCATGGTGCTCGGCTCGCAGGCGCTGCAGACCACACTGGCGACGCTGCGCAGGCGGATCGCCGACTTCGAGGCACAAACAGAGCTCGCCGCATCGACCGACTTCCCACCAGGGCAATGATCGGCGCAACCGAGCGAGCGCGATACCTGCGACGGAGACTGGATGGACCCCGCCGGGTCCTCCAGGACTGAGCGCACGGGCGGCACCCCGTCCGGACCAGGTGCCCGGCGGCCAGCAGCAGTCATTGATCAACTTCCGGCCCAGGGGGGGGTCTGCCAGTACCTGGATCAGCAGGGACTCCTACCTTTGCCGGCGAGCGTGTTGTCTGGAGGCATCCGGTCGCGCGGGCATCCGCGCCACCTTTGATGTCGACCTCATCTCTGGAGAACTGATGCGAGCAACATTCATGTACGGCGCGGGCGACGTGCGGGTTGAGGAAGTGCCGGACCCGAGGATCCAGGCGCCGACCGACGCGATCGTGCGAGTCGTGCTCAGCTGCGTCTGCGGGTCCGACCTGCACCCGTACCGCAACATGCCCACCTCGGGCACAGGCGTGCCGATGGGTCACGAGTTCCTCGGCGTGGTGGAGGAGACCGGCAGCGATGTGACCACTGTGCGCAGGGGCGACTTCGTCATCTCACCGTTCGCCTTCCAAGACAACACCTGCCAGTTCTGCCGTGAAGGCTTCCAGACCTCGTGCGTGCACGGTGGCTGGTACGGCGCCGGCGGCGTGGGCGGCGGGCAGGCCGAGGCGATCCGCGTGCCGCAGGCCGACGGAACCCTGGTCGCCGCGCCGGTCGGCGAGGACTCCGAGCTTCTGCCCTCGCTGCTGACTCTGTCCGACGTGTACCTCACCGGCTACCACGCGGCCCACATGGGCAAGGTGAACCAGCGCACGACCGTGACCGTGATCGGCGACGGCGCCGTGGGCCTGTCGGCGGTCCTGGCCTCCAAACAGATGGGCGCCGAGCGGATCATCCTCATGGGCCGCCACGCCTCCCGCACCAACCTGGGCCGCGAGTTCGGCGCCACCGATGTGGTGCCCGAACGCGGCAAGGAGGGGATCGCCAAGGTCCTCGAGCTCACCGGCGGCGAGGGCACCCACGTGGTGCTAGAGGCGGTCGGCCACCTGCCGGCCTACGAGATGGCCTACGGCGTGGTCCGCCCCGGCGGCGTGATCAGCCGCGTCGGTGTGCCGCAGTACGAGCAGGCACCGATCGGCTTCGGCTCGCTGTTCGGCAAGAACGCGACCCTGACCGGCGGTCCCGCGCCCGTGCGCGCCTACATCGAACAGGCCCTGCCGGACGTCCTGGAGGGCCGCATCAACCCAGGCCGGGTGTTCGACCGGACGGTAACCCTTGACCAGGTAGCCGAGAGCTACAAGGCCATGGACTCCCGCGAGGCACTCAAGGTCCTGCTCACCCCATGACCCCGCCGCAACCTCCAGCTAACCGAAAGCTGAAAACCATGCGAACCACCACACTCGGCACCCAAGGCCCCAAGGTCGGCGTCATCGGCCTGGGCTGCATGGGCATGACCTTCTCCTACGACATGGCAACTCCGCGCGACGACGACACCTCCATCGCCGTGATCCGGCAAGCGCTCGACCTCGGCGTGAGCCTGGTCGACACCGCCGACGTCTACGGGCCCCACACCAACGAGGAGCTCGTCGGCCGGGCCCTGACCGGGGGCCACCGTGGGCGCGCGGTGCTGGCCACCAAGGTCGGTCTTGTCGTCAACGACCCGACCGGCGGTCCCGGCAACTCGCCCCTCTTCGTCAACAACGGCCGCCCCGAACACGTCCGGAAGTCGATCGACGACAGCCTGCGACGGCTCGGCACCGACCACGTGGACCTCTACCAGCTGCACCGGGTGGACCCGAAGGTGCCGGTGGAGGAGACCTGGGGCGCGATGGCCGAAACCGTGGCGGCCGGCAAGGCAGGCCATCTCGGCCTCTCGGAGGTCACGGCCCAGGACATCAAGCGCGCGCAGGCGGTGCACCCCGTGACCTCAGTGCAGTCCGAGCTGTCGTTGTGGACCCGAGACCGGCTCACCGACGTGCTGCCGTACTGCCAGGAACACGCGATCGCCTTCCTGGCCTACGCGCCGCTGGGACGGGGATTCCTCGCCGGACGGTTCTCCTCCTTCGACGACCTGCCCAAAGACGACTTCCGGCGTAGGCAGCCGCGCTTCCAGCAAGACGCGCTCCGCGCCAACCTGGGTATCGCCGCGCGGGTGCGGGAGATCGCCGAGCGGGTCGGGGCCACCCCGGCACAAGTGGCGCTGGCGTGGGTGGTCGCCCAGGGCGAGCACGTGATCCCCATCCCAGGGACCAAGACCCCGAAGTACCTCGTCGACAACGCTGGTGCCGCGGACATCGAGCTGACCCCGGCAGACCTGGCCGACCTCGACGCCCTGCCCGCGCCGCAAGGGTCCCGATACTGACTCGCTCCGGCGCGCCGCGTCTGCTCGGCCAGACAACGCGCACCGGAGCACCCGGGCACGAAGACGTTCGGCCCTCGGTCCGCCGCGCAGCGGAGCCAATTCACGCGGCTACTCGTTCATCGGTTTGGTCAGGCCGCATGCAACGCCGCCGCTGTGCCCGGCGCGCCTCCGGTCAGCTCATGGCCAGCACAACCTTGCCGTCTGGGCTCCCGCCACGAACGCGCGCGATCGCATCATTCGCCTGGTCAAACGGGAACACGGCATCAATGACCGGGCGTGTGCGCCCGTCAGGCACCGCCGAGATGACGTCGCCAGTAAGCGCAGCGATCACGTCGCCGATCTGATCCGGCGGCTCGAGCCCGAACAAGACGCCGCGCAGGATCAGGTGCCGGTAGGACAACGCGTCCAGGTCGATGAGGCCTCGGCCGAGGCGACCGATGTTGATGACGCTACCTCCGTCACGGATGCCCGGCAGACAGCTGGCGAGGATCTGTCCGCCCACGTGGTCGAACACCACGTCGACCCCGCGGCCGCCGGTCGCGTCGAGCAGCGCCTGGGAGACGAGCTGCGTCCAGGTGACGATGACGACATCGGCCCCAGCGTGTCGCAGCAGCCGTGCCCGGTCTTGGCTGCGGGTGGTGCAGATGACCGTCATGGCTCCCAAAGCCTTCGCGACCTGAATCCCGATCAGACCGATCCCGGACGTCGCGCCGGTAACGGCCACAGAGCTGCCGTAGAGGAAGCCGCCACGCCTCAGCGCGCCGTACTCAGTCAGGCGGGCGCAGGCCTGTTCGTCCCCGAGGCCGTATGGGACGGATCAGGTGCCGGTGGTCACACGCCACGTACTGCGCGAAGCTCCTCGGTGTCGTGCCCATGACACGCCAGCCAACCTCGACACCCCTGACGTCCGAGCCGACCGACACCACGTCGCCGGCGAACTCATAGCCCGCCAGATACTCCGTGCCGGTGCCCGTCGAGACGTCGTAGGCCTGCGCGAGCATCTGCGGGTCGACGTTGTTGAGGGCGACCGCGTGCACACGCACGAGGACCTGGACCGGGCTCTGGAACCGGCACCTCACGTCGGCAGATCCGGCCCGAGCCCTCCGAACAGAGCGATCATCGACTGCGGCATGTTCCTCCTCGTGCTAACGGGGCTTTGCCCCAGCCCGACGAGTCGTGTCGTGGTGGCCTTGGGTGTGGGGGCTCCGGTCGGCGGGACTAGTCCCGTGACTGGCGTACCGGTCCGGGTATATAAACCGTCGTAACGGCTAGCGGACGAGCGCGAGTACTCGCACGCGGTAGTCGGGTGTTGAGTGCTGGCAGAGGGTCTGCCCCTGGGCGTACACAGGACCGGTGCGCGTCGCCTTCCCATCGCGATGCACGTACAGCGGCAACTCGCTCGCAGGAACTGCCCGTCATTGCACACGGGCCGTGGAGTCGAAGGCTCAGCGCATCTCATGCCTGCGGAAAGTCCGTCGTGAGACTCAGTGCCTTCCAGGCTTCCAACTCCTGCACTTGTGCGGCGAGCTCGGCTCGAACGTGCTGGATCGCGTCGCTACCCAGGAGGAGTCGGAACGGCGGGTTGTCGGATTCAGCCCCCACGATGATGGCCTGGGCACCGCGAGCTGGGTCTCCCGGCTGGCGACCGTGAGTCGTTTCGTTCTCCTTTCGACGGCGCCCGGCCGTGTCGTTGTAGTCGGCGATCACGGTCCCGGACTGCTGGAGGGAACGGCCGGAGAAGTCGGTTCGGAATGCGCCAGGTTCGACCACGAGAACCTTGATGCCAAGCGGACCGACCTCTCTGCGCAATGCGTCCGACATACCCTCGAGCGCGAACTTTGTTGCCGAGTAGTACCCGGATCCGGGCTGGGAGCCACGGCCAGCGATCGAGGAGATGTTCACGATGGTGCCGTGGCGTCGCGCGCGCATGCCGGGAAGCACGGCCTTGACCATAGCAATCGGGCCGAAGAAGTTGGTAGCAAACAGCTCATCGACATCGCCCTCTTCGCCCTCGTCGGCGGCAGCGCGGTACCCATGGCCAGCGTTGTTGACGAGAACGTCGATACGACCGAAGCGAGCCTCGGCCTGCCGCACCGTCTCGGCAACCTGAGCGCGGTCGCTCACGTCCAGCGCGATCGGCAGCGCGGTGCCTGGGTAAGTATCTGCGAGGTCTTGGACTCTGAGCACGTCGCGCGTGGTGATGACCGCGTTCCAACCCCGCTCGAGCACAGCCTGAGCCAGGTGTCGACCGAGTCCGGTCGAGCATCCCGTGATCAGCCACGTAGGCATCGCATCTCCTGTCGCTTGTTCGCGTGCACACTGCCTTCTGTTTGTTCGCGTGCTCACTGCCTTCGGCAGACCTGCGGACGATTGAGGTGACCGGTGAGGCCTTGCGACGCGACCCCGTCACCTTCCGCTTCCCGATATTCACGGGTAGCTCGGACGGCTCCGGCATGGCGTGGACACGCCGAGAGCTGAGAAGAATGGATCTCAGCCCCGAAGGTCCATGACCACGCTACGCATTCCCGCCGCCGGGAGGAGGGGGTCCACGTCAATCACTGTCAGACATGGAATGAGAGGGACTCCCTGCCATGTTGGCGGCAGCGACATGCAGATCGAACCTGTCTCGGTGTTGCAGGATCCGAGCGATGCGCCGGTCCGGGAAGTGTGCGCGAGTGTCTGAGTGTCGAGCCCACACCCGCACGACAAGATGACCACCCGCACGACAAGATGACGGCGAACCCGGGGACGGTCATATGCGGCACGAGTTCATCGGTAGCGGGAACTTGGTCATTGACCTCGACGCGTCGCAGCCGCCCGTGGCACCGACCACTACTTCCCGCTATTCCTCAGTCTCTGCACGCAACCGGCCTGACTGCCACGTCCGAGCGCGGACGCGTGGCGCGTGTCTGCGCCCCGTGCCTCAGCGGGCCTGGTACTCGGCGTCGGTGACGTGCTCGCCCCACTGCGACTCCGGCCCGTTGCCCTCTCCGGGGCCCTCCCACATCGCCAGGTGCGTCATGAAGTGCTCAGGGGTGGCGCCGTGCCAGTGCCACTCTCCAGCTGGGGTGTAGATGGTCTGGCCCGGCCGGATCTGCACGACCTCACCACCTCGGGACTGGACCAGCCCGACGCCCTCGGTGACATGCAGGGTCTGTCCGACGGCATGACAGTGCCACGCGGTGCGCGCACAGGGCGCGAAGCGCACCACGTTCACGCGCATGCGCGATGGCTCCTGCCCGGCGGCGACGACGTCGTACCAGACGTCACCGGCAAACAGCTCGGCCGGACCCTTGGTGGACGGCTGTTGCGGGAGGATCTGCATGTTCGTTCTCCTTGCCATGGTGCTGGTAGACCGGCTACTGCCGGCCCATGAGGAATGCGACATCGACGCCGACCTCGGGCTCGCACACAGGGCGACCCGAGGGACGACATACCGACCCAACCGCGTGTTGGGGCCGCGAGGAAGACCCTGCTGATCCAGGTACTGGCAGGACCTCCCTCACGCGACGGCGTCGACGTACCGTTGAGGACATGGACAACCGCGACGAGATCCGTGATTTCCTGGCCTCCCGGCGCGCCAGGATCACACCCCAGCAGGCGGGCCTGCCGGTCTACGGCACCAACAGGCGCGTACTCGGGCTACGCCGCGAAGAGGTCGCGATGCTCGCCGGCGTCTCTGTGGAGTACTACACGCGGCTCGAACGCGGGAAGCTCGGCGGCGCCTCAGAGAGCGTGCTCGAGACCCTCGCCGGGGCCCTGCAGCTCGACGAAGCCGAACGGGCCCACCTGTTCGACCTGGCACGTGCAGCCGGGACCAAGCCTGCCCGAGCTCGTCGGCGGCCGGCGACCCCCCAGGTCCGGCCCAGCGTCCGGCCCAGCGTCCGGGCCATGCTCGAGGCCATGACCGGCGCCCCTGCCCTGGTGCGCAACGACCGGCTGGACATCCTTGCCACGAACCCGCTCGGTCGCGCCCTGTACTCCGAGCTTTACCGCGACCCGGTCCGCCCCGCCAACCATGCCCGGTTCGCGTTCCTCGACCCGCGCGCTCAGGACTTCTGGGTTAACTGGGAGCGCGCCGCGAACGACACCGTCGGAGTGCTGCGCGCCGAGGCCGGACGCAACCCCCAGGACAAAGCCCTGTCCGCCCTCGTCGGAGAGCTGTCCACACGCAGCGAGGACTTCCGCACCCGGTGGGCGGCGCACAACGTCCACCTGCACAGCACCGGGACCAAGCTCATCAACCACCCCGTCGTCGGACGCCTAGAGCTGATGTACGACACGCTCCAGCTGACCGCCGACACCGGGCTGACAATGCTCGTATACACCGCGGAACCCAGCAGCTCAACCGCCGATGCGCTCACCCTGCTGGCGAGCTGGGCAGCCACACCCGAGCCAACCGGCCTGACGCCCGCGACCGAACTGCGTTGACCCAGACACTCTGGGCTCGAGGCGACCGCTCGGGAGTACAGCGGCAGAGCACAAGAAACGGGGCCGCTCTGCAGCGACACGTAGTTTCTCCCGGTGATTCTCGCACCTGCTCAACACCGGTTGGTGACATCGCCACCGTGGTTCTCGGGTACTGGCCCTTCCCAATGGCGTAGCCGCGCCGCATGACTGGCAGAGGTTTCGTGGACACGGGCCGATACTTCGGCACCTGGGGGTTGGGCGCCGCCGTACCCGGTTGTCTCGGCGCCAACCAGTACGCCGCGATGCCGTCGACGCATGTCGGCTGGGCTCTGTGGTCGTGGATCACGCTGGCCTGCCTCGCGCGAAGTCCGTTGCGGCGGGTGCGGCGTCCGCTACCCGGTCGCGAGGTTCCTGGTGGTGATCGCGAACGGGAACCATTTCGTTCTCGATGCGGTCGGCGCACCTGTGCTGTTTCTGGTCGCGACCGCAATCGTCAACCTCGGCGGACGCCACGGCTGCAGTCCTCGACCACACCCTGCCGCGCAAACTCGGCGAAGCGGTTGGCGGTGCAGCGCAGGCCTGCGGGTCCCCCGCTCTTCCCATCCAGCCGCGCCTGCGTGTCGGCTTTCGTCATGAAGCCCGACTCCACCAGCGTCGTGGGGGTCCTCGCGCTCATTCTTGCCTCGTGCATCCTCCGCCAGCGCCCGCCGGCGCCTGTGGCCCCGGCTCCCGTTTCGACGCCGACCGGGCTGAGGCACGGGCGCTGAGCAGATGCCGATGTGCAGCGCTTCACATTTAGGAGGTCTCGAGGAGTTTCGAACCGCTCCCTTAGCGCCTGCGGCTAAGTGTGCTTGGAAAGGACGAGCCTTCCCAGGCTCTCAATCTCTTTCTTCAACTCAATCAACTTGACCTCACACGCAACCGTCAACCGCTGGATCCGCTCACGCTCAGCGAGGCGCTCCATCTCCCAAGCCTTTTGCTCGGCACTTTCTTTTTGGGCGTGCACCTGTTTGGTCACATCACGGGCGGCAGCGAACACGCCGAGAACTTTGCCGCCGACATCACGGCGGACCGAGGCGTTGTAAAGAACCTCAGTGAGGGTTCCGTCTCGACTGCGCATCGTCATCGGGTAGTCCATAGCCATCCCCTTGGCGAACACCATCTTGTAGATCCTGTTCGCCTTGTCAGGGTCGGTGAAGTAATCGGAGAAGGCGGTCCCGATGAGCTCGTCACGGGGGACACCGGTGACCTTGACGGTGGCCTCGTTGAGGTCGGTGATCATGCCCTGGGCGCTGATAGCCACCAGCAAGTCCGGACTCGACTCGATCATGGACCTTTCAGCGTCGAAGGCTTGCCTCGCCTCAGTCACGTCGCGGGCGATGGAAGATGCGCCGATGATCGTGCCATCAACGTCACGGATCGGTGAGATGGTGAGCGCGGCTCGGAACAGGGTTCCGTCCTTTCTGACGCGGATGGTCTCAAAGTTCTCGACATGCTCTTCGGCTTTGATCTTGGCCAGCATGGCTTCCATCTCGCCGGCGCGATCTTTGGGAGTTGGCAGGTCCACAGATTTGCCGATGATCTCCGTGCTCGAGTATCCGTAGAGCCTTTCGGCGGCCGGGTTCCAACTCGTGATGACACCGTCCAGGGTGCTGCTGGTGATCGCGTCGGCAGAGTACTCGACGACCGCCTCGATGAGCTGGGCGTTCCTGACCGACTGCTTCTGGCGGTTCAC
>PMJN01000354.1 GCA_003157445.1 Micrococcales bacterium | reverse complement strand
TGTCGGGGCAGGTCTCGGGACGGCCATGCTGGGTGCCATCGGCCCGGTTGCACGGCTATGGGTGCTGTCCGAAAACCAGTTTGGCCGTGCATTCTACGAGCGGCGAGGCTGGCGATGGGGAGGCGTCGCGCAGGGGCTGCCGACGATGGTGGTGTGACCGAACTTCTCTATGTTCGGTAGGGGTGGAAACAAGCCGTTAACCCTCAGCCATCCACCGACTGATCCACCGGATCCACTTCAGTGGGACAGATGCTGGGCCGAACAGACGAGAGCTGCCCCACGGACCTGGCGATCGTACGGACATCGGGACGATGTGCGCCCCACCACCGGCGAATAGTGGGCGTTTGCGCTTGAGAGCGGAGGTTGAGGCGCTCCATGAAAGTGTCGCCTGAATGTCGTGGCGACCTCCGTACCAAGAACGAAACCCGGGCTCGTGACGACCATACGGATCCGCCTGCGAACACGGATAAGCCGCTCTAGCTCCACTGGATCACGTCAGTGACCGGTCACCGATCCGGCTACGGGACGACCAGGGTGGCGTTGAACAGCACGGTCAAGTGCTCCGCAAACCGTTGGCCATCCAGAGCAGCGTCGCCACACTGCAGACGCGTAGCGCCTGTGATTGCACACGCGGCTAGTCCGCTGGCTCGATGATGGAGCCCTCTGCTGGCAGGCCGACCTCAACCACGTGCTCGGTGCCATTGTGATGCTCGCGGAATCGCGTGAAAGCAATCGGGACGCCGAGTGCGGCCACCGGATCGGCTCCGTCCATGACCTGCAAGTGGACGTGCGGCTCCGTGGAGTTACCCGAGTTGCCGCACGCGCCGAGATGCTGCCCGAAACGAACGAGGTCCCCCCTGGCTACGCAGATCGACCCGCATTGCAGGTGCGCCAGCGCGACGTACCCGCGTCCTTGCGCAAGTTCCAGAACCACATGGTTCCCAGCGAGGCCGGCAGCACCGCGGCGAAGCCGCTCCGCCTGACCCAGCATGTAGGGGACGAGCGAAAACTGTGAGCGCCTTGCGTCGTGGTCAGGCTCGCCATCGTGGACGTTCACCACTGTCCCGCCCAAGGGCGCCAACACGGGTGCTCCGAACCCCAAGAACCTCTCGGGCGGCTCAGTAGACAGCAGGGTGCGCCAGTCCCGCTTGGCCGCACTGCGTCCCTGCACGTCGACGGGCACGAGGTCGATCGCATAGGTGGTGGCCATGACATCCGTACCGTGGCTCGGCACCCGACGCGCCGGAGAGTTCTGCACAAGGCATCGCCCCGCCAGAGGCAAACCCAAGACGACCGTTTCACTCACCCGCTCACGCTACAGGCTGACCGGTGTCGGATCGGTGTCCAGTCAGCGTTCGGCTTGCGACACTATGGCGGCGGTGTTCTCGATGGCATGTTGCCACGGGAGCTTGATAGAGCCACGCTGTTACTCATGCAAGTAACTGAGGGTGGGCGGGTCACGGATGCCGCGATCGCGCGACGGTCTCAGATCATCCAGGCCACTATCGAGGCGATCGCCGATGTCGGCTACCAGCGTGCCTCGTTCGTCGTGATCGCGAAACGGGCGCGGATCAGCAGTACCCGGCTGATCTCCTACCATTTCGTTGACCGGGACGATCTGATGGCGCAGGTGGCGGTTCAGGTGATTGGCGAGCTCGGCGCGGCCGTGCAGGCTCGGGTTCAAGCAGCGGACTCGCCCCGTGAGGCCGTGGCCGGCTATGTCGAGGCGAACGTGGAGTACATGGACAGCCACCGCCCGCAGATCAGGGCGTTGACATCGCTGCTGTTCGCGGGCGCCCTCGCAGTCCCTGCCGATCAGGCGTCGGCCGGGGTGGATGCCCTTGCCGCCATCATTACTGCTGGCCAGCGAGCCGGGCAGTTCGACGACGTTGACCCCAGTGTCGCCGCAACCATCGTGCAGCGCACCGTCGAAGGCGTCGCCCTGCAGCTGCGAGACCACCCCGACGTCGACTTGACCGGTCATGCCCAGAAGCTGGTCCGCTTCTTCGACGCGGCGTTGACCCGCCCGTCCAGCGACCTGGTGTCGCGGTGAGGGCCACGGACCTGAGCGGCCCGCGCACCGGGTCGACCACTGGTCCTCGTCGCCGTCCGGTGCTGACGGTTGTGGTCTGCGCGGTGACTGTCGCGGTCAGCGTGACGGCCCTGTTCAGCCCGGCTCTGATGAGCTTGTTCACCCGGGACCTGGCGCAGTTCCGGGCAGGTCAGTGGTGGCGCGGGTTCACGCCGGTCCTCGTCCAGTCCGACGGCTGGGGGCAGCTCGCATTCAATCTGCTCGGTCTCGCCTTGCTCGGGGCTGCCGTGGAGCGGCGGGTCAGCCGGCCATGGTGGGTGTTGATCTTCCTGCTCGGCGGTCCGGGCAGCATCGCCGTGCTCAGTGCCTGGAAACCTGAGGCCACCGGTGGCGGCTCATCGGATGCGGTCGCAGCTCTGCTCGGCGCGTACATTGTCTTGCTCGTCATTGAAGGTGCGCGGGGGTGGTGGGAGCGGCCGGCGCAGTTGTACTCGGTCTTCTTTGCCGCCTACCTCACCACGTTGGACCTGGCCGGGCTGGTCCCATCGATCATCGTCGGCAACTTTTCGATCATCGCCTTCTTTGTCGCCCGCCGCGCCGTGCGCCCGGCCGCCCTTTCCCGAGCTTGCCTGGTCGTGGTGTTGGTTGCTGGCGTGGTGATGACAGTGGCGCAGGATGGGCACGGCACCGGGATTCTCGCCGGCCTTGCGGCCGCGTCGTTGGTGCTGGCCCGGCGCTGGCTGTTGGACCGGGCCGACGGGTCGCGGCGCATCGCGCAGGGTGGCCTGGCCGTCGTGAGCGTGTTGGCGCTCTGCCTGCTCACCTGGCTCGCGTGGATACCCCTGCTCGGCGTCGACCTGCTCGTCGAGGGCCACGGGAACAGCCGCGCCGAGGTGGGCTGGGCCAGCGTGAGCGTCGTTGCGGTCAGCACCAGCCTGCTGGGCTGGGTGGTGCTGTGGATGCTGCAGCGACGATGGCCGCGCGTCGGTGC
>PMJN01000286.1 GCA_003157445.1 Micrococcales bacterium | reverse complement strand
GGGTCGGTGATGACGTGGTAGAGCCGGCCTCCGACGATGCCGAACGGCACCACCCATAAAGACACCGACTCCACGACTCCTGGCGCGCCGCCTCGGGCAATCCATCGACGCTCGCCCATCCAGACGGCGACCCCGATACCGGCCAGGATGCACAACGCGTAGGCGCGGATGGGAAAGGGCCCCAGGTGCCACACGGCCTGTGGGGGGCTTGGAATGAACATGGGGACGATCAAGGTCGCCGTTGTCCTTTCGCTGGCCAAGACTGTGGGGAGTGCGTCTCAATCGTGGCCGACGCCAGTTCGATGACGGTGACCTCTGTGGTCCCAAGCGCAGCCATAGTGATGGCGGTACGCCTAGCCCGACATTCACGCGGTCGGTGCCAACGGCCCTTTTCTAGTTCCGTGTCGATGCTCTGTTGTGCCTTGGTGTGACAGCTGACGTGGGCGGTCATCGGGTCCAATCCGGACGGCACATAACTCGATCGGGTGGGTTGCCGATCTTCTCAGATTTCGTAAGTAACCGCAATTGTTGCATATTACAAGTTATAAGTCCCATATTGGCCCCCTTGCTGGAACGGCACCGCTGACCCGTCAAGCCCTCATAAGTGGCCAATTTCGCGCCGCAGAACAGCCGGACCAGGATCGGCGCACAGAGCGTGCGATATTGCGTCCACCAGGGGTAGGCCTCCCGGTCCACATGCAGCCGAAGAATCCGGTCGGCGGTTTAGACCCGGTGAGGCGAGCTCGGTGACCCATATGGCGGCGCAGGAACCGGTCGAACTGCGGCACGGTGTACTTCGCAGATCCGTGCCGGTGCGCGTCGAGAGCTATCCCCTGGCTGATCAGGCGCGCCTGAAGGGGCGCGGCTGCCGAGGTCTTGCCAAGGGTCGCGGCGACATTGCCTGCGTAACCGCGTCTTGAGAGACCGTCCGGGACGACCTGTGCCTTACGCGCGGAACAGATCCTCGAGGTTCGGGTGCCAGTGTTCTTCTGCCGAGATCAGGACTTCGTCGCCCGCCTCCAGGCGGGTGTCGCCACGGACTGAGACCAAGGCGCGGCTTCGGACCAGCATGTTGACCCAGACATCGGCGGCTTCGGCGGAGCCGGCGACCGCGTCGGCGACGTTTTGGACGCTATGGCCGTCAGCTCGCGAGCCGGCTGCGACCCTCAGACGCAGCACCCCCACGGGCTCCTCAGCCAGGCGGACCCCGAACGACCAGGGCTGGGGCTGCAGAATCCGCATCGGAAGGTGCAGCGCCCGGACAACGGTTGGCACCAGAGAGCCCTGGACGATGACGGAGAACGCCACCACGACGATGACGATGCCGTAAAGCCGCTGCGCGCCGGGGATGTTCGCGGCCAGTAGAAGGCTTCCCAGCAGGATGGGTACGGCGCCCTTGAGGCCGGCGAAGAGCACGAAGGCCTGTTCGTTGCGCGCAGCTTGGCCGGGATGAGGCACAGGCCGACCAACAACGGTCGGATGAACAGGGCCAACGAGAGGCCGAGCACTAGGCCTGGCACCCACACATCCGGTTGCGTGAGGTCAAGGAGGTGCACGGTCAGGCCCAGCACCACGAAAGCAACGATCTCACCGAGGCTCGCAAGTGCCGAATGGAAACGTTCGATCTCTCGTTTGAACGGGGCGCGCTCGTCGCCCAGGACAATGCCGGCAACAAAGACTGCAAGGAAGCCGGAGCCGTGTGCGACGGCGGTCGCGCCGTAGAGAACCAGTGCACACGCCAGTGTCCGCAGGGGGTACAGCCCTTCGCTTGGTAGCCAGACGCGGCGCATGAACCACAGCAGTGCCCGTCCGCCCAGCAGGCCGAAGGCCACCCCTTCGCCCATCTGGAGGATGAACTGGCCCACGACGTGCAGCCCGGCACCGCCGCTGAGAGATCCGGCCGCCAGCAGGCTTACCAGTAGGGCGATGCCGACGGGGTCGTTCGCCCCGGACTCACCCTCCAGAATCGTCGAGGAGCGGCCGGCAATCTCGCGCTGTCCGAGAATGGAGAACACGACTGCGGGATCGGTCGGTGCGATGACTGTGCCGAGCAGGAGCGCGATGTACCAGCTGAACCCGAACCCAAAGTGCGCAACTGCGGCGGCGGCCGCTGCCGTCAGGAATGTGCCAGCGACCCCCACCACGACGATGGGAGCGGCGGCCTGCCGGAATCGCCTCCATCCGATGTGCGTGCCGCCGTCGAACAAGATGCACACCAACGCCACCGTGACGATGCGTTCGACGGTGCGCTCCCGTGGTGCCTTCAGGCCTGGCAGAAAGGCCGCAGCGATAGCGGCCGCGGTCAGGAACAGCGCGGGCGTGGGAATCCGTAGACGTGCGGTGAGTCGGTTGGACAGCACCGCAGCGACGGCGACGAGCGACAGAACCAGTAGTAACTGGGCGAACGGGACGGAGTCGGTCATCAAACATCCTTGGTCGGGGGCAGAGGTCACCTCTTGCCGACCAGACTTCCCGGCGCACCAGGGCTGATCGTACCGTTCGCCTGTTGGCCCTTGCCGGTGGCTGGCACGGTCACCCGGCGTGCCCAAGGCGCGACGCAATCGCTGAACCCACCTTCACGATCGCGCCGTTGGCGGCGAACGTGCTGGCGCCGCTTTGGATCCCTGGCTCTTTGCTAGCAGGGACCCGGCCGCAGGAACTAGGGCGCAATACGCCGGTAAGGGGAACACCACGACTTGGTATTGAGAGTCGTGGGTGCAATGGTCACTGACCGAGCCGAGCACCATTTCCAGCACTCGGCCGCGCGTTCGTTCGACGTGGCCCCTGCGCGACGAATGACCCGTGGCAGATGCTTGGCGTGTTGGCACTGTTCAACCCGCCCGCGAGGATGCCAAGTCAAGTATCGCGACTGCGCGGGCGATGGCACGGCGAGCGAGACGGCGGCTGGGGACGCGCTGCCCATCGCGAGGGAGACCGCCGAGAAAGTGGGCCTGGGCACCGGATCCTCGATGCCGCCAGGCTTCGCTGACGTAAAGAAGCAGGAGACTCGGTCGATGGCCACACTCCATCGAGACCGCCGATGGGGTCGCCCAGGTGTTCCCCGACTGCCCCGACCACAACTTCCACATCGTTGATGTCTTGCAGCACGAGGCCACATCGTGAGGATGTCCGCCGACGGCGTTAACGACACCCCGCGCTAAGGAAGGCATACGGTGCGGTCAGTGGGTGACTGTTGTCAGGAAGTTGGTCACCAGCGGGAGCGCTGCGGTTGCGCCGAATCCGGCGTCTTCGACGACGACGGCTACTGCGATGTTGCCGCGGAAGGCTGCGAACCAGGCGTCGGTGGGAGGGTTCGACCCGCTGCCGATCTCGGCTGTTCCGGTCTTGCCGTAGACGGGGGTCCCTGGCAGGTTCGCGGAGGTGCCGGTTCCGGAGGTGACCACCGCGCGCATCGCCGTCTGTAGCCCGGCAACGACCGCGGCCGGTAGTGGGTGGCTGTTTGGCGCTGCTCCTGGGGTGATGTGGGTTTGGTGCCAGGTACCGGAGTCGGCGGCCGCCGCGATGGCAGCGATGGCTAGGGGGCTGGTCAGCACGGTTCCCTGACCGATGGCCGAGGCCGCGTAGGCGGTGCCGGTGGCGGTGGCCGGGTAGGAACAGCCGAAGGAGGGGACCGGAAGGGGTGCGTGGCCGGTGTCGCAGCCGAGTAGTTTGGCCGCGGTAGCCAGCGTGCCGGTGGGCAGGCTCATGGCCAGGTTGATGAACGAGGTGTTACAGGACACGGCGAAAGCCTGCAGCAGCGGGATGGTGCCGAAGGACTCGCCACTGGCGTTGTGGAAGGTCTCACCGTTCACGGTCGCCGCGGGGCTGCAGGATGTCGGCGATGTCAGGGTGCGTCCGGCCATCAGTGCCGCGGTCAGGGTCACCATTTTGAAGGTGCTGCCCGGCGGGTACTGACCCAGCAGAGCGCGCGGGTAGCCGGCCGGGTTCGAAGCCGCGGCCAGGACCGCGCCGTTAGTCGTGTCGATGGCCACCAGCGCCGAGGGATGACCGGTATTGGAGATGGCCGCCGCGGCCACCGCCTGCATCGTGGGGTTGACCGTGCTGGACACGGGGGCGGGGGCCCGGCCCGCCCAACGGACCAGGGTGGCCACTGTGGCGCCGCTCGGGTCGACCACCGCAATGGCCCCCGAAGCTGCCCCGCGTAGTGTCGCGTCACTTGATGCCTGAAGTCCGCTCTGGCCGATAATGTCGCCTGTGCGAAGTGTCGGGTCGGCCTTGGCCTGCGTCGCGCTGGCGGCCCCTAAAGTGCCGACCAGTGCGCTGACGTCGGCTCCGGCAGGCACCGGCTGGCCGTCGGTCCCCAGAATCGCAGCACGGGTGGGCACCGTCCGGGTCACCAGAATGTGGTCGCCGGTCTTCAGTGCGGGGGCGATGGTCTGCGGTGACCACGCGATCAGTGCTTTGCTGCCGGTGGTTTGGACGTGCATGGTGATGGGATCACGCCAAGTACCCAGACCCGGGACGTCGATGATGACGGTAGCGGGGACGGTGATGACATTGCCGGACCCAATGGGCGTGCCGGTTTCCACCTTGATGGGGGACGCGGCCGCCTGCGCCGCCGATGTCGCGTGCGCGGTAGCGGGGCCGCCGATACCCAGGGAGAGGTCAAGGTTGTTATATGCCTGGGAGACGGCAGCAGATCGGGACACGGTCAGGGCTGGCAGAGCGGACAGGTTGCCGTCCGCCCACGTCCTCAGGAACCCGGCGGCCGCCGCTGAGGCCTGCTGACGTCGCGCGGAGGCTGCCGTTTTGCTGTGTACGACGGCGAACACCCCCACGCCGACCACCAGAGCCACGCAAACGAGTGCGATCATCAGCAGCTTGCCCCGATGTGACCGCATCGGGGCAGGGCTCCCGTCGGCTGACGTCTCGACAGGATCCTGGTTCTGCATTTCACTCACACCGGTGAACCGGCCGGTGCATT
Source organism: Micrococcales bacterium (assembly GCA_003157445.1). Lineage (GTDB taxonomy): Bacteria > Actinomycetota > Actinomycetes > Actinomycetales > Dermatophilaceae > UBA4719. The sequence continues at coordinate 590 of PMJN01000286.1, read as the reverse complement.
GCCGGCCTGACACACCACCAGCACGGGGCACGTGGCGTTGGCAATGACGTGCTCTCGCACTGAGCCGGGCAGGCTCTCGGTGAAGCCGCCATGACCGCTGTTCCCGATGACGAGCAGCTCGGCGCCGACGGAGACCTCGAGCAGGACCTGGGCCGGGTGCCCCGCGATGACCACCGAGGAGACCGTCACGTTGTCGATGTCCACGGCCTTGTCCACTGCGGCGTCGATAGTCTGCTTTGCTTTGGCGGGCCAGTCGACGTGTGCGGTTATCGGGTTTACCCCGGACAGGGGCGGATACTCCCACGCGATCACGGCCCGGACGCCCGCACCGGTGAGCGCGGCCTGGCCCACGGCCCATTGGAGGGCGTCCAGCGAGCTGGGTGAGCCGTCGACTCCAACAACGATGTATCCGGGGTTCTTCATGACGTCATTCCTGCCTTCTGTCGAGATCTGAGGGGGACATCCCACTTATCGAGTGGGAGCGGAGCGGGCGGCCATGGTTACCAGCCGAGACGGGCGGCTGTGTCGGCACTCGGTGTGGCTTCGCCGGCGGCTTGGGCGAAGGTGTTGAGAGCGGCGACCACTTCTTG